>DASWNX010000040.1 GCA_036399055.1 Jatrophihabitans sp. | reverse complement strand
CTCGTGGTCGACGGCCGGCACCGGGTCCTGCCACAGCTGCGGCTCGGCGACCCACGGGCCCAGGAAGCGGCTGACCGGGCCCATGTCGCGGTGCAGCAGCTTGTACCAGGCCTTGGCGAAGGCCAGCGCGAACTCGTCCGGGTTCTCCAGGAAACGCCGCGAGATCTTCTCGTACGTCGGGTCGAAACGCAGCGACAGGTCGGTGGTGAGCATCGTCGGCTTGTGCTTGCGGGACGGGTCGTGGGCGTCCGGGATGATCGCCTCGGCGTCCTAGGCGACCCACAGCTTGGCGCCGCCGGGGCTGGTGGTGAGCTCCCACTCGTAGGAGAAGAGGATCTCGAAGAAGCGGTTGCTCCACTCGGTCGGCCGATCGGTCCAGGTCACCTCGAGGCCGCTGGTGATCGTGTCCGGGCCCTTGCCGGTGCCGTAGGTGCTCAGCCAGCCCAGACCCTGCGTCTCCAGCGGGGCGCCCTCGGGCTCCGGGCCGACGTGGTTGTCGGCGGGTCCGGCGCCGTGGGTCTTGCCGAAGGTGTGGCCGCCGGCGATCAGGGCGACGGTCTCCTCGTCGTTCATCGCCATCCGGCCGAAGGTCTCCCGGATGAAGTGGGCCGCCGCCCGGAAGTCGCCGCTGCCGCGGGGACCCTCGGGGTTGACGTAGATCAGGCCCATCTCGGTCGCGCCGACGTCCTCGGCCATCTCGTTGTCCGAGACGTAGCGCTCGTCACCGAGCCAGGTGTCCTCCGGGCCCCAGATGATCTCCTCGGGCTCCCAGACGTCCACGCGGCCGAAACCGAAGCCGAAGGTCTTGAAGCCCATCGACTCCAGGGCGACGTTGCCGGCGAGCACGAGCAGGTCGGCCCACGAGACCTGCTGGCCGTACTTCTGCTTGACCGGCCACAGCAGCCGGCGCGCCTTGTCGAGGTTGGCGTTGTCGGGCCAGCTGTTGAGCGGGGCGAAGCGCTGCGCGCCCTGGCCGCCGCCGCCGCGGCCGTCGGCGATCCGGTAGGTGCCCGCCGCGTGCCAGGAGAGCCGGATGAACAGCGGCCCGTAGTGGCCGTAGTCGGCCGGCCACCAGTCCTGCGAGGTCGTCATGACCTCGTAGACGTCGCGCTTGAGTGCCTCGACGTCGAGGGAGGCGAACTTCTCGGCGTACTTGTAGTCCTCGCCCATCGGGTTCGACCGGGGCGAGTGCTGGTGCAGAACCTGCAGGCTCAGCTGGTTCGGCCACCAGTCCTGGTTCGTCCTCGGCCGATTCGATGCGGGCTGGGGGGACGGGATTACCGGGTTTTCACTCTCGGACACGTCGGTCGCACTCCTGTTCGCTGTCTGTTTGGCGGACTTGGTCTTGCTGTTGGGTGATTGGTCTTGCTGTTGGGTGATTGGTCTTGCTGTTGCGGGCTGGGTCTTGCTGTTGGTGATTGGTCTTGCTGTTGGTGATTGGTCTTGCTGTTGCGGGCTGGGTCTTGCTGTTGGGTGATTGGTCTTGCTGTGTTGGCGGGCTGGGTCTTGCTGGTTCTTTGGCAGGTGGTCTGACGCGGTCAGCTACCGCCGAGCGCCGCTGTCTCAGACGCCGCTGTCTCAGACGTCGCTGTCTCCGACGTCGCTGCACCCGACCCCGCGGCGACGCACTCGGGGCACAGGCCCCAGTAGACGACCTCGGCCTCGTCGATCACGAAGCCGCGGTCGTCGGAGGCAGTCAGGCAGGGAGTCTGGCCGGCGGCGCAGTCGACGTCGGCGATGACTCCGCAGGACCGGCAGACGGCGTGGTGGTGGTTGTCACCGACGCGCGCCTCGTAGCGGGCCACCGAGCCTGCCGGCTCGATGCGCCGGACCAGGCCTGCGGTGGTCAGCGCCCGGAGCACGTCGTAGACGGCCTGGTGGGAGACCTCGCCGTAGTCCTTGCGCACGTGCCCGATGATCGAGTCGGTGTCGGCGTGGGGGTGCTGGTGCACTGCGGTCAGCACCGCCACCCGAGGACGGGTGACCCGCAGATCGGCAGCGCGCAGTATGCGCTCAAGGTCCGAAACGGTAGGCATGCGCCGCAGTCTGACCCATTTTCTGGAACTGATCAAGTGCTGTCAGCCGACGGTGTGGCGATCTGCCGCTGATGCTGACCAGCAGCGTCGGCCGCTGCGAGGGTGGGACCGTCGAGCGGGTCCTTCCCGTCGGCCCGCGGCTCGTCGACCAGGCCTTCTTGGCGTTGCGAGGGCAGCCGCCAGCAGGTGAGCGCGCTGAGCGCGACCAGGGTGCCGACGGTGATGAAGGCGGTGTTCCGGGGAATCAGCGGGATCAGCAGGTTGCCCAGCAGCCCTCCGACCGCCATCGCCAGCGACATCGCCGAGACCGCCGTCGCCCGGTGAGCCGCGGTGACCCGCCCGTGCAGCACCGCCGACAGCAGCGGCCAGTTCGCGCCGTGAGCGACGTAGTAGCCGACGAAGGCGACGGCGGCGACCGGCAGCAGGTCCGGCCCGGCCAGCGCTACGAGAGAGAGGCCACCCAGGACCGCCAGCGCGGCACAGGCCGCCCGGGTCGAGCCGCGCAACAGCCGTCGCAGCGGCGTGGCAGCCAGGGCGGCCAGGGACGCGGCGGCGAAGGCCGAGGCCAGCACCGTGCCATAGACCGCCGCGCCGTCGTCGCGCCCACCGGCCAACTCGGCGAAGCGCACCGGTCCCAGCAGCTCGCAGGCCACCAACCCCGCGCCGCCGGCGGCGGTCAGCAGCAGCACCAGGCGCAGCGGGCCGTCGGTGACCGAGAGCCGGACCGCCGCCCCGACGGTCGCGGGCGTCTCGCGCGCCCCGGTGAGCAGCGCCGCACGCGCCGTGCCCTGGCGGGGTGGCCGCTGCTCGTGCAGCAGGGGCAGGACGGCGGCGATGAAGACCAGGTTGAGCGCGGCGGCGAGCAGGAACGGCACGGCGAGGTCGCCGTCGAAGACCGCCGGCAACAACCCGCCGGCGACGGCGCCCACCGCGAGCCCGCCGCCGTCGGCCGCGGAGTGCTTGGCCAGACCGGGCGCCACGTCGGCCGAGGAGTCGAGTCGGTGGACGGTGTCGACGTACCAGGCCTCGACCGGGCCCGAGTCGAGCGCGCGGCCGACGGCCAGCAGCAGCACTCCGGCGAGAAAGCCGCCGAACGAGTGGGCGCCGGCGTAGACCAGGCAGGACGCCAGGTGCAGGAGCGCGCCGGTGACGACGACCGGGCCGGCGTCCGAGGACGTCGGCCAGGCCGCCAGTGGGGAGTTCGAGGGCCAGGACCACCAGCCCGTGGACGGTGAACAGCAGGCCGACCTCGCGCAGGGACAGCCCTCGGGACAGGGCCAGCAGCACGGTGACCGGGGTCGTCAGGCCGACCGGCAGCCAGCGCAGGGCCGTCAGCCCCACCAGCCGCCGGGTGGCGGCGGCGACGGTGGCCGGCGCGCTCACGCCTGCTCTGACCGGGGAAAGGCCGCGGCGAAGAGGTTGACCTGGCGGGTGTCCGGGCCGGGCTCGCGGTGGGTCTGGGCCCAGCGGTCGAGCACGGCGTAGACCTCGTCCAGCACCTGCCGGGTCTCGGCCGGGGTGAGGCGCAGCACGTAGTCCGACAGCCCGGCGACGCCCGCCCACTCCCGGCCGTGCTCGCGCCCGCGCTCGACCCAGGACCGCAGCTCGCGGCCGAGAACCTCGATCTGCAGGCGCTGCATCTGCTCGTTGGCCTCCAGGCCTCCCGGCTGCTCGATCAGCTGATCGGGCTCCCAGTTGGTCATCAGGTGCTCGGCCTGCCACCAGCGCTCGCGACCGGTGCCGCGATCCGGCACCTCGGCGACGAAGCCGTGCTGGGCGAGCTGGCGCAGGTGGTAGCTGGTGGACCCGCTGGACTCCCCCACCTTCTCGGCGAGCCGGCTCGCGGTGGAGGGACCGTCCAGGCGCAGCAACCCGAGCAAGCGGACCCGCAGTGGGTGGGCCAGAGCACGCAGGACCTGGGGATCGCGAACGGTCACCATCTCGGGGCGGGGTGCGGGCATGGTCGGAACCTACTAATGCAAAGACTTCTTTGCAAGGAGTTCTTTGCATTGCTTCATCGCGGTGCGCCAGGGTGATCGGCTCTGGCGGTAGGAGTCTCCTAAGCTCCTGCCCGCATCCGCCGCCGACGGCATGGGTGGCCTCCAACGGCGAATAGCCTGGAACCGTGCGGACAATGTCGCAGGACCGTGGCGAACGAGATCAGTCGAAGGGTTGGCACGCATGATCGGATGCACCCGGTGGCGGGCCTCTGTCGCGCTGATCGCCCTGATCGCGTTGGCCGGCTGCGGGAGCAGCGCCGAGCCCGACGACGCTCCCGCCACCACCGCTTCGGCCACCGCCAGCAGTCCGGGCGCGGCCAGCAGTCCGGGCGCGGCCAGCAGTCCGGGCGCCGCCTCGAGCGCGACGCCCAGCACGGGCCCGTCGAGCACGACCCCGGCCAGAAGCACCCCATCCAACGCGGCGCCGTCCAGCGCGTTCCCCTCCAGGGCGCCCAATCTCGGTGCGCCGCAGGTGGTGGCACAGGACATCGAGGTGCCCTGGGGCCTGGCCTTCCTGCCCGGCGGTGACGCGCTGGTCGGCGAGCGCGACACCGGCCGGATCCTCAGGCTTGCTGCCGGCGGCGGCGCGCCCCGGCAGGTCTATGACGTGCCCGGTGTGGCGGCCTCGGGCGAGGGCGGGTTGCTCGGCCTGGCCGTCTCCCCCAGCTTTGCCAAGGACAATCTCGTCTACGCCTACTACACCGGCGAGCAGGACAACCGCGTCGTGCGCTTCCGGCTCGGCGGCGGCCAGCCCGAGGTGATCTTCGACGGCATCGCCAAGGCCGGCTTTCACAACGGCGGGCGCATCGCCTTCGGCCCGGACGGGATGCTCTACGTCGGCACCGGCGACGCCGGTGACACCCAGCGCTCCCAGGACCCGTCGAGCCCCAACGGAAAGATCCTGCGCCTGGCGCCGGACGGGACGCCGGCGCCCGGCAATCCGACCGCGGGGTCGCCGGTGTACAGCCTCGGCCACCGCAACGTCCAAGGCCTGGCCTGGGACTCGCGACGGCAGCTGTTCGCCACCGAGTTCGGGCAGAACGAGCTGGACGAGGTCAACCGCATCGAGGCCGGCCGCAACTACGGATGGCCGATCGTGGAGGGAACCGGCGACACCGACGGGGGGCGGTTCACCAACCCCCTGGTCACCTGGTCGACCGATGAGGCCTCCCCCTCAGGCATGGCCATCGCCGGCGACACCGCCTATGTCGCCGCCCTTCGCGGCGAGCGCCTGTGGAGCGTCTCGCTCACCGGAGCGGCTGCCGGGCAGTCCAAGCCCGAGCTGCAAGGACGTTACGGCCGGCTGCGGACGGTGGCGACCGCGCCGGACGGCTCGCTGTGGCTCACCACGTCCAACACCGACGGCCGGGGCGCCGTGCGCGACGGCGATGACCGCGTCCTGCGGTTCCCGCCACGCTGAGTGACCCACTTCGCGATGGCGAGCTGACTGCCTCCCCGCCGCGCTCAACGGGCTTGCGCGCTGAGCACGTCGGCAGAATCGATCAGATCACCGGTGAGTAGCTCCGCACCCGAGCACGTCGATACCCGCTCGGTCGCGCCGGGGCCGCCGAGCATCACCCGAACGCGCGAGCCAAGCTCTCGTAACTCATCGGCGACCGCATCCAGCCGCGCGGGGTCCATGGCCGAGAGCACCACCAGGTCAGTGCGCTGGGCCGCGACCGCCGAGCCGATCGCCGCGATCGGAGTGTCGGCTCCCAGGAAGCTGATCGACCAGCCCCGGCGCGCGAGCAGGAGTCCGAACATGAGCAAGCCGAGATCGTGCCGCTCGCCGGGCGGGCAGGCCAGCAGGGCGCGCGGTCCGGACTGCTGACCCCATCCGCGCGCCAACCCGGCGAGCCGACCGCGAATGATCGCCGTGGCGAAGTGCTCCTGCGCCACGCTGACCTGACCGGCGTGCCAGCCCACACCCAGCTCGCGCAACACCGGCAGCAGCACCCGTCTGATCGCGGTCTCGAGCGGCGCCGCCGCCAGCACCTCGTCCAGCACCGCTTGCGCTCGCGGCTCGACCATCGCCAACAGGGCGCTGCGCAACCGCTGACGGCTCATGCTGAGAAGACGAGACACCGCCGGGTCAAGTGGGCCACGAGCATCAGCCGGCGGGCCGGCCAGCACCGTGCGGGCCGCTTCAGCCGGTGGCGCCCCTCGCTGCACCAGCCGGAGCATCTGCCTGAGTCGTTGCTCGTCAGCTTCGGAGTAGAGCCGGTAGCCGCTCGGCGTCCGGGTCGGCTGCACCACCTGGTAACGCCGCTCCCACGCACGCAGTACGTGCTCGCTCAGGCCCACCCGCCGCGCGAGTTCGCCGATCCGGTACAGACCGACATCAGCGGGAGGAATGGGTTGCATCAAGCCAATCTAAACCTTAGACAGACCCTTGACAAGCTTAGCTTCTGAGGATTCAAATGGAGGTATCCCTAAAAGGAAACTGTGACTCAAGGAGGAACCGTGAACCGTATTGCCAGCGCGGCCGCCGTGACCGCAGCCGCTGCAGTTCTGCTCGTCGTGCCGGCCGGCCCGGCCAATGCCGCTCAGGACACCCGGTGCATGCAGGCCGGAATAGCGGCATTGAAGGACGCCGGAGCATTCAGCCAGGTCGCACGTTCGGGCCTGCCCATCGCCACCGCCGTGGCGCTGGGCGTGACCCCGCGCGCGGGCACCGACGTGTCCGCGCTGCCTGACACCCTGTCGCTGTCAGTGATACTGGCCGACCACCGAGCGGGTGACCAGAGCCTGTTCATCTACCCGTGGTGCTGATGCCCTAGCCGTCAGGCGGCGCCTACGCCGTCGGTCGCCGAGGTCCGTCACTTGAGCGGCCTCAATTCCTAGGACGTGCTCGGCGGGCTGACGTGCGACGCCCCTTGCTCACGTCGGCTGGACTTGGTCTGTGCCCGTTTGGCGTACAGCGCATGGGCATCAGCGACATACGACATCCACCGCCAGCCCGGCTGGCTGTCCACCATGTCGCGAATGATGGCCAGCCTCAGTCCCCTGCTTCGATGGGCGCGAGCACGTAGACATCAGCCAGATACCCCTAGGGGTCGCACGCTGAGGCGAAGGTATCCGCGCTGTCGACTGATTGGTCGCAGGGGCCGACAGCATCGAGGAGGTCCAGCCGCAATTCGGTTCGGTGGGTCACGGCTTAGGCATCGATCAGGACCGCCGAGGCGCGCTGACTCCCGATGTGGTTCAGGATGCGCCGCGCCCAGTCCCCACCGCGTATGAGCACGCCCGCCTCGACGTTGTCCCCGGACGCCTTCAGGCTCAAATTTGCACTAGTGAGGAAAACGGTGTGGTCATCTGCCACGGCGATCTTGGCATGGAGTGACGTCCAGCCGGTAGGGCGCTGATCACTGGGCCAGCGAAGCCGGGTGACCGCCAGGCCTGCCAGGGCGAAGGCGGGATCCTTGTTGAACTTGCCGTTGTCCTTGGGGTCCTCGGCCAGAACCGTGACCTGTACGTCTCTGGCAATGGCGCCCTTCAGCGCAGCTTTGAGCTCTGGATACATGTGGAGTGAGTAGGTCACCAGGAGCAGGGACGTCTGCGCGCTGGCGATGAGCTCCAGCAGGACGTCGTCGGTGCGACGGGCATGGACGTGGGCCGATGTCGGACCACTGAGTACGAGTTCGAGCTCCGGCTCGGTGCGTGCCAGCTCGTGGGCGTAGGCGGCTGCGGCGATCGCCGGGCCGAGTTCGCTCCCTGCAACGGCGGGGTATGCATCCCATGCCTTGAGCAGACGGCGAACGACAGCCCCGAAGTGGGCGGTGGGTACGACGGATGCTGCAGGTTCGGCGCCCGCCCGCGACGCATAAGGGGCGAGGGCCTCCGCGAGATCTCGGGCGTGCGAGGGCGTGAGCTCGCGCCCGAGCGCGGCGCAGGCCTTCAGAAGGGGGACCGGGACCGCCATGTCAGGCCGAGCCGGGGAGGCCGCCGAGGTGATGCAGCAGGTCGAGCTTCGGTTCCACGGCGTCGATCGGGACGACGAGTCGTCGGTCGAGGAAGCGGTTGCCCCGCTGGCAGCTGGTTTCCGACGCGAACAGGCACGCGTGACAGGCCGCGCCGTGCAGGGTGTCTTCGCTGTCGATCGGGGCGTGGTCGCCGCAGAGCGGATCGCTCGAGCAGCGGCGCGCGTTGCTGAAAGCCGCGTGCAGGATGCGTCCGAGTTCGTCCGGCTGCGCGAGCCGGACGAGGCCGCCGAGGGTGCCTTCGCTGTCACTCGCCGCGGTGTACAGCAAGATCCCGGCCTCGGCGCGTCCATCGCGGGTAGCGCCGTAGATCCGCTCGGTGATGCTGGCGCTGGCGTAGCCGCACTCGAGGGCGATCTCGCGGATCAGCAGGTGGCTGAGGGTGTGCAGCAGCAGGTAGCGGTCGCCGGGCCAGTAGTCGTGATGAGGCCCGTTCATCGCCCGGTTCTCCCGCCACTGCCGGTGGGCGCGGCGCAGGTTGTCCAAGTGCGGGCTCGCCTCGGCGACCGCTTCCCACCCGGCGAGGGTGTCAGGGTTGAGGTGCAGGAAGATGCCTTCGCCGCGGGTGATGGCTGCCGGAACCCAGGTGGGCTTGCCGCTCCTGACGAGCGGAGCGCGCTGGACGGAGTCTGGGTCGACCTCGCCGTACTCGGGGGCATCGATACGGGTGAAGCCGAGCAACGCCTTGGTCTCGCGGAGCCGGGTGACGGCCACGACGCGGCGCAGCAGCGGCTGCCAGCCGGCCGGGACCGCCGTGACGATGCGGGCTTCGTAGTCAGGGTCGCCCTTGGCTGCTTGGGTGGGGTCGGAGAGGGCGTGGTACTCCCGCTCGGTTAGGTCTTCGGCCTCGCCGGGCACGTCGTCGTGTCGGCGCTGGATCTCGGCCCAGACCTTGTCGAGGTCGAAGTCCTTTAGGGGCTTGAGCTCGTCGGCATATTTCACCGCGCCGTCGAGGTCAGCGCGGCTCTCAACAGACGCCAACTTGGGCCAGTGCCTGGTGACCGCCTCGTTGAGGGCGCTGCTCTGATCGGGGATGTAGAGGGCCCGGGCGACGATGCTGAACCACTGGTTGCTCGCGCCGAGCACCATCGCGCGGACCGTCTTGCCGCAGCCTGCGGCCTCGAAGGCTCCGAGGTGCGGGTTGCGGCCCCGGCAGACCGGCAGGATCTCCCTGTCCGGGTCCCTGTGGTGCTTGAGGGCGTCGGCCATCGACCGTCTCGCGTTGCAACTGCAATAGATCATGATTGCTGAACCGGCATTAAGCCCCGGATCATGGAACTGCAACTTCCCGTCGACTCCCGCAGGGCAAGGCTTTCGGCGGTGGACGTAGTCGACGTAGGGAAACTCGTCGAGATGACCGTCCTTGCAGGCTAGGACAAAACGGGCCGGCAGGGCGCTGGGCTTCACCTTGGCTTGCCGCGCCTGCGGGCAGTTCTCGTGGACGAACCGCGCCTCGTCGGGCTTGTAGGGGTTGCTGTTGCGGAACAGGAACGCCCCGGACATCCCGTCGGTCTGGACCGCGGTGAGCATGCTGCAGCGACTGCAGCGCATCCACCGCGGGAATGGCGTGACGGGCACTCCTACTCGGGCGTGGTCCCCGGTGGGCTTTTCGCCGGGAGCGCGCTCGAGGTACGGCGCCGGTCGCAACGCAGCGACCTGGCGACCGAGGACAGCGCGAACGTTGCGCAGCAGCCGGGGCTCGGTGAGGTCGGTGAGCTGGCTCTTCTCGTGGTCCCAGGCGTCGAGGCCGCGGACGATGACGCTCATGTTGGGCAGGTCGATGAGCGCGCCGACGCCGCCGGTGAACAGCAGCGCGTTGGGGCGCTCGGTGCCGACCCGGATCATCTGCCTGTCCTTGCTCACAGCGCCGCCTCTCCTTCCGGCAGCGAACCGGCGGGCACCGCGACGAGCCCGAGCTCGTCCAGCCCGTCCTTGCCAGCAAGCGACGCCTCGTCCTCCGCCTCGTCCTCATCGTCGTCGGGCTCGGCTTCTGCCGGTTCAGCAACGTTGTCCTTCGGTGGGCCGTACGCCCATGCCGGGCTTTCGGCGATCTCAGGTGCGGGGACGTTGACGATGAGGTTAATCTCCGGTTCGACTTCACGCAGGGACCAGCCGACGCTGAACAGGTCGTTGGTCCTGGTGGGGCTGGACACCAGCAGCGGTACGGCGGTGTCGCTCTGCTTGCGGTAGGTCAGGCCGGCGTTCTCGAGCTGCTTTCGCCTGGTCGCCCATGCATCGAGCAGGGACGCGGCCTGCTGTCTGGCTCGCTGGGCCACCGCCGGGTCACCGGTCACGAACCCGGCGCGGTCGGCGAGCACCTCGATGAGGGCGAGGACGTCCTTCTCAGCCTTGTGGTCGGGCACCTTGTGCGCGCCGGTCTCGGGCTCGAACTCGGGGCGGGCGTGCCGGACGAGCGCGACGAGTGCGGCGGCGAGTCCGCGGTCCATCGCCCGGTCGGCGAACGGCGTTACCGACAGCGCTTCGACCTTGGCGTAGGCGGTCTCGTGGTAGTGCGCGAAGGTCTCGAAGTGCGCGAGATCGCGTGGCCGGGCCCAGTTGTAGATCACGGTGACAAGGCCGGGGCGGTTGCTGTCACGTCCGACGCGCGAGGACGCCTGGATGTACTCGGCACTGTTCTTCGGTTGTCCCGTGACCACCATGAGCCCGAGGCGTGCGACGTCGACACCGACCTGCAGCATGCTGGTGGCCAGCAGCACGTCGATCGGCCGCCCGTCGAAGGCCCGCTTGCCGATCGCGGCCGCGTAGGCGGCCTCGGCAGCCTTCTTGTCCTTCGGGGACGTCGCGTCACGACGAGCCTTCGCGAGCGTTTGGATGTGCTGGTGCGCCGCGGTGCTGTCCAGCGCGGTGTCGAACTCGTTGCCGGCCGACGCGAGGGCCTTGCCGATGTCGGCGGAGTTGATGCGGCTGGTGAGCTCGGTGAGCATTAGCGGGGTCGGCCGGTTCGACAGGCCCCGGCGGCTCAGGCGACGGACCCGGCGGGTGATGTCGTCCTCCACCATGCGGCGCATCCCGGCGAGCTCGACTGTGGAGGAGAAGTAGTCGACGAGCGTCATGTACGGGTCGGCCGGGTTGCGCCCGATGCCGTCGTGCTTGTCGAACTCAGTCTGCGCCGCCCCGAGCAGGATCTGCGCGACCCGGATCTGCACCTGCTTGACCCGTACTCCGTGGGCGCAGATCCCGAGGTAGCGGCGGCCAGGCTTGTCCTCGGTGACGGGGATCTGCTCGGAGAAGAACGTGTCGCCGGCGTCGAACAGCGGCGGTGGGAACACCGCCGTCTTGCGGGCGAACAGCGCGTGCACCTGGCTGTCCGCGCGACGCACGGTGGCGGTGGACGCTACGACCTTGGACCGGACCTGCTTGCCGTTCACGGTCCAGCTCGCCAGCTGGTCGACGACCGTCTCGTACAGGCCGACCATCGTGCCGAGCGCACCGGAGATCAGGTGCAGCTCGTCCTGGATGATCAGGTCCGGCGGCCGAAGGGCGGTGATGTCCTTCGGGTGCGAGGTGGGCAGGCCCTTTTTGGCCGGGTGGACGCTCTTGCAGCCGACCTTGTCGGCCAGGTCCGGGTGCCGGAACCCGTGCCGCTCGCAGACGCTGCGGACCCGGCCGAACAGCAGCGCGGTCTGCCCGTTGAGCGGAAGCTGCGCGAACTTGTCGACCGTCCCGATGACCAGCGAGGGGGCGAGCCGGTAGACCTCCTCGTCGACGGTGACGACCGGCAGGCCCTCACCGAAGCCATCGCTCTGTTTCTTGCCGAACGCGCACAGCCCGTCCGGGTCGGCGCAGTAGAGCAGAATGCGGCGGCGGTCGTCGTCGCAGTCGGCGTTCTTCGCCGAGATCGGCAGCGCGCACCACGGGCAGGTGACGAGCTGCACCGGGTTGCCCTGCTGGCTGGCGCCCTGCCTGTCCTTCGCCGCCTCGACGCCTTCCTTCGCTCCCTCGTACCAGTTCGGGGACACACTCGACCCGACCCATAGGCCGATCCGGAACGGCTCGTCGCCCCACGGGTTGTTCGCGGTCTTCGAGGCGTCGCGACGCAGCTTCTCCGCCGCGCACACCAGCGCCGCCGCGCGCTGGAACTGCTGCGCGGTCAGCAGCCGCAGCGTGTACCGCATGAGCACCGCCACCCCCGCGCCGCCGTTCCGCGCGTCCTCGCCGGAACCGACGACCCCTTGCAGGCGGCGGATCGCGAACGTGAACGCGGTCAGGCCCAGGTACGCCTCGGTCTTGCCACCGCCGGTGGGGAAGAACAGCAGGTCCAGCAGCCCGGAGCCGTCATCGGACTCCGGCAGGCTGCGCTCCGGATGCGCCGGGTCGACCAGCGACGGCAGGTTCAGCAGCACGAACGCGAGCTGGAACGGCCGCCACGACCGCAGCTTCGGGTCGTCCGTCGCCGCCAGCAGCTCCCCGATCGGCTGCTCCGGGCTGGTCCGCCGGGCCGCAACCTCAGTGCGCTGCCGCTGATCGGCCATCACGAGGTTCGCGAACTGCCATGCCTGCCACGCCTGCCGGCCCCGTTCGGAGTCCTCCCCGAGCAGCGTGAGCCCCGCCTGCATCCGGCTGGCGATCGTGCGCGCCTTCGCGAGGTTCGCCTGCGCCGGCTGCTGATGCTTGGCCAGCGTCGGATCATTGGTGATCCGCGGGGCTTGCTGGTCGAGCCAGCTGCCGTAGCCGGTTGCGAGCGGCGTCAATGCAGCGAGCACGTCAGCCTGCTCTGCGGTGCCGAGCCAGCGCATATCCAGCTTCAGCCCGGCGAGCAGCGGCTGGTTGACCGGGTCGGGTGCGACAGTCTGCGCGATGTCGTACGTCGGCAGCGCCGTGCTCGACAGCCGCCACGCCCGGTCCTCACCGTCGCGCCGCTCCGCGACCGGGGCACAGTTCCGTCCGACCGCAAACTGCAACGACCCGCGATACAGCATCGTAAGGGCCGCCACCTCGGGGTCACCGATCGGACCCGCATTGCCCTCGGCGCCGATCTCGGCCGTGTCGCCGGCGACCGCGTGCGTGTCATCTGAATGCGGCAGGAACACCGCCGCCGCCCCGTCGAGCGCGCGGATGCTCAGCCGGCATTGGAACAGCTTCGCCGTGTCCCGGCGTTCGTTCGGCTCGGCTTGCCCGTTCACCAGCGACACATCCACGAACCGGCACTGCCCTACGATCCGCATCCGCGAGCGGATCACCACGCCCGCCGGAGCGCCTCGCAGCTCCGCGGGGGACTCGGCTTTCGTCAGGTCCAGCTCGACCTCGAACTGCTCCGGACGCCGTGTCCACGCCAGGTAGGTCTTGTCCTCATCGTCGGCGGTCTGCGCTCGCTCCTGCACGTACCTCCCCCACGCGCCCTCGACCAGGATTCGCTCGGTGTGGAGCGGGACCCGAAACGACAGGCCCAGCGAGGCGGGGGACATCGACCCCGCGGCCGCGGCGGCGCCGACCTCGTCGGCCCCGTTGCCGGTGCCGTCGTCCTTCGCCGTGTCGTCCGTCAGATCTGCCTGCAACGCAGACCCCCGCGGCGACAGCACCCCGAGGACGTAGCGCTCCCCCGGCGTCGCACCCTGCGGCAGCACCTCACGTTTATCGTCGGCCCACGGGCCGAGCAGGTCCTTCGCCAGCAGCCGCTCGATCTCGCCACGCACTGCCAGCGACGACTGCGGGCTGGATTTTCCTGCTGGGACTGCAGATCCACGGTTGTCAGCAGCGTCCGCCGGTGTCACGGCCACTCCGGTCACGCGTCATCCCCAAACAGCGTCGGCTCGGCACCCTTGGACTGCGACGTTTTCATCGGCTTCTTGCCGCCCTTCTTGTCGTGCAGCCCGGCAGCGACCTCGGCCGCATACCGCTCATGGTTGAGCTCGAGCAGCCGGTCCAAGAGCTCGGCCTGCACCTCAGGATGCACCGTCCACCGGACACCCTGCCGCGTCTCATAATGCGCGTGCCGCAGATCCAGGTCCGACCAGCCGTACGCCTCACACACGGCCTCGTCGATCTCGACATGGAGGTCGCGCAGATGCGCCACCGCGGAATCCTTTACCGCCGGGTCATGAACAAGGTTGTACGTCTTCGTCACCCCCAGTTGACGCCCGAGCATGAAGGACAACCGGTCATTGTGCAGCGACTCCCCGGCGGCACACATGCCAGCCGTGGGTAACGGCTGTGGGAACGTCTGGAAGACGTCAGAGGGGGTATAGCGGGGGTCATTCTTCAGTCCGACACCGCGCGTCACAACCCACCAGTAGTGGGGCGCGCTAGATATCAGCGAGAAATGGGCCAAACTACTAGAGGCGAAGACAATCGTAGAGTGCGAAAACACCTGATTTGACGGCACCAACACCGGCAACGTGGCCTTGCTCGTCTGCGGAATGGCGATAATCCGGTCGCTTTGCTCGATCTTGCTATACAGTTCCAGCGCCGGGCGCGTAAATCTCCACCAAATTTCACGCCTCGAGCGGTCTCGGTTAAAGTCTCGTTCTGGCTTCACGAGTGCGAGCACCTGTGCCATCGGCTCTAAATAGGTCTGGGCTCGCTCAAGCATCCAGTCCTGGAAGTTGATGATCCAGCGGCTGCCGCTGCTGTCGGGCCTGTTGCTGAGATCTTCGCCGTTGACGTAAGGGAAAAGCACCTCGGCATTACGAGGGTCCGCGGCGATCATCTCCCTCGCGCGCTGCTCGGTGAGCGTGAAGCCCATGCCGAGAACGTTGCTTCCCTGAAAGGCGATGCCCTGGTTCGCGACGAGGCGGTATGGGTTTCCGGTGACACGTCCGGCCGGGTCAAGGCCGGGTGTGATCGAGGCAACGGGGGTGCCGTCTACGAACGCACGCACACCGTCGCAGCGCGGTTGGTTGCTGCCCCAGACGACGCAGAACTCGAGATTCGCTCCGTCCGTCGGCCACTTCTCGCTCTTGATGGCGGCGCGGATGTCGAGGCCGGATGCGACAACCTGGTCGAGGCCGACCTGTCGGGTGTCTCCTTGGGCGAGCGTGTTGGTGCCGATGAGACCGCACTGCCCGTGGTCAGGATTGAGGACGCTGACGGCTCGGAGCAGCATGTAGGCGATGAGGTCGGCGCTCCCCCTGACTCCATGCCCAAGTGCCCGCAGGAGGTGCTCCCGGTAGGGGACGCCAAGCGCTCCGGTGAGCTTTTGTCCGCCGAGGAAAGGCGGGTTACCGACGACCGCATCGAAGCCGGTGCGTCCTTCGCTGAAGACCTCTGGGAACGCGAGTGGAAAGTGGGCTGGACGGTGCTGGCCATCGCCGACTTCGCGCTGCAGGCGCGCCGTGGTCCGCGCGCGAAGCGCTTCATCGTCGGGGTCGTCACCGGTGCTAACAGCGCTGACCAGGGACGCCAGCGTCAAGTAGTCGCTGTCCTTGCCGCCGGCGAGGCTTGCGGCAGTCAACCCGTCCGCGACCAGGGCAAGCCGCGCGGTGACCTCACGCGCGCGCCGGAGGAGCCGCTGCTTAGTCTCGGCGTCGCGGCTGTCCCGATCACCGGTCTGAGTGATTTGGGCGCGCAATTCCGCCGCGACTTTGAGGTCGCGTTCGACGCCGGAGGTGAACAGGTCGAGCGTGTCCTTATGGAGCTTGCGGCCCTGCTTCGGGTCGAAGTGCAGATCGATGAGTTGCTGGGCACTGGTGATGCCGAGCAGACTATCGCCGACGACGAGGTGGTCGTCGAGAAAGCTGAACGGGCGGTTGCGGTCGAGGCTGGTGAGCCAGAGAGAAAGCTTCGCCATCTCGATGGCCATCGGGTTGATATCGACGCCATAGATGCAGTGAGCGATGACATTGCGCCGCGCGTTGAGCTCGTCCTGCTCGGCCTGCGCGAGCTCGCGCAGGCCGAGGACCGCTGAGGTTTCGCCCCCCGCCGGGGCTGGGGTCTCGGGGTCGACGGCCGAAGTCGTCGCAGCGGCGGCGTGGTAGCGGTGGGACTCTAGGAGCCGGTCGGCGAGGTAGCGGGTGGCCGCGACCAGGAACGCGCCGGACCCGGCGGCGATGTCGCAGATCTTGAGGCCGAGGATCTGCTCCGGGGTCTTGAGCACCCAGGCGCTCTTGTCCTCGGTGTCGAGCGGACCGGGTGAGTAGACGATCGCTTCGAGGGTCGTCTCGACGACCTGCTCGGCGAGGAACCGGGGTGTGTAGACGGCGCCGGTGTTCGCTCGGGCGGCGCTGTCGGTGAGGTAGAGGCTGCCGGGCGGGTACACCACGGGCAGGTCACGCGGGTCCAGCCGCAGCAGCTTGGCGAACGGCAGCACCCGCGCGGTGATCTCGTCGTCGTTGACGCAGGCTTCGCGGACCAGCCGCTCGTATCGGGGCTTGTCGCCTCCCTGGAGCGGGGTGAGGGCTTTGAGGATGCTGGCCTTGCTGCGGTTGGCCTTGGTGGTCTTGATCTGCTCGACCAGCCAGGTCGCGAACGCGTCGTCGCTGATCGCGCGCTTGGCTTCGAGGTCGGCGAGCAGCAGCTCGGGGCCGTTCTTGCGCGGGTCCTTGTCGCTGACGGCGATGCTGAGGACCCAGTCGGTGGCGGTGAGCGCGTCCTGGTCGAGCAGGCCCTCGTAGACGTAGCCGATCTGCTCGACGTCGAGGCTGCGGTAGGACACCTGCCGGCGTTCCTTCGCGAACTGCAGCGTCTGCAACGAGTCGAGCGCCTTCAGCAGCGTCCGGTCGTCGACGGCGGGAACGGTGCCGCTGCCCAGAGGCGCGTCGGCGTCGGGGCGGCCTTCGAGCCAGGGAAACCGGTCCGGGTCGAACAGGCTGCCGCCGTAGGCGGGCAGGATCAGCTGCTCGTGCCGGGCGCCGCGGTGCACGCCGCGGAACAGTGAGAGCAGGCGGTACCAGCCGGTGGCGGTGCGTTCCAGGGCATCTTCGCCGTGGTCGGTGGCCCGGTCACGGAGGCTGTCGGCGAGGGTGTTGACGGCGTACGCGCTGGCGTAGGTGTCGTCGTCAAGCGGGAGCAGCCCGCGCTCCTCGGCGTACAGCAGGAACACCAGCCGCATGAGGACGGTCACCGCGGCCTGGTAGACCTCGGCAGGGCCGACGCCGGCGGGCAGCAGTCGGGTGCCGTGCTCGGCCTGGTGATGGGCGTCCAGGCGGCCGATGCTGGCGACGAGCATCTCCACGACGGCCTGGGACTGCTCGGCGAGCCGTTCGGTGACCTCTTCCTGCCGGTTGAGGCTCTGTGACAGCAGCCCCGGGAGGGTCTCGGCGTCGGGGACGCCGTAGAAGCGGGTGCGGGTCAGCAGCGCGACGAACGCCCGGAGCGTCTGGTGTTCCTCGAGCCAGCCGTGGCGGGTCCAGTCCGCGGTGCTGAGGGTGCTGGTCTCGTCCTTGCCGTCCTTCTTCGACAGGGTGACGAGGGTCCAGGTGTCGCCGTTGGTGACCAGCCCGAGGGAGACCTTGCGGGCGCGCAGCGCGTGGGCGAGCCGGTCGGCGGGCCCGGCGGTCCAGGTGCCGGATCCGGCGGCGGCCCGGCCGGTGGTGGGGGTCTTCGGCGGCAGGATCATGCCGAGCAGCAGAGGTCTGTTGGTGAGACTCCCGTCGGTGTCTTGGCCGCGGAGCGCGAAGTGAATGTCAACGGTCTGGCGGTGCTCGGGGACCTGCACGTTGTAGGCGGCGGCGTCAGGGCCGGTGACGAGGTTGGTTCGCCAGTCGAGCAAGCCGGTCAGGACATGAGCGATGAAGGCGTCGCGGGTGCCGGGGTTGGCGTCGTACAAAGTGCTCGCAGTGCGCAGCGCGTCCAGCTGTGGCTGCGCGAGGGCGGGCAGGCCGTCGGGCCAGGTGTCGGTGATGACGGGTGCGGCGAGGAACGGGCCGTCGACGTCGAGGATCTGCAGCCAGTCGGTGCTGCTTGGCCGGCGGCCGCGCCGGGGCTTGGAGAAGGCGCTCATCGGTCCGGTCCCGCGGGGACGAGGTGCACGACCGCGGCCGGGAAGGTGAAGAACTCGACCTTGGAGTAGCGCTCGGCGATGCGGGCGAGCTCCTCCTCGCGCTCCTTGGGAAGACGGTCCAGGCGTTCCTGCCAGGCGGCGCGGTCGGCGGTGAGCTGTTGTCGCTCATCAGGTTCGAGGTCGGCGAAGCTGAGCTGCTGCGGGCTGCTCTGCACTGCGATCGCGTTCGTCAGGGCGGTCTCGAAGGCGTCGAGCAGCGCGACCGTGCGGGTCTCCTCCTCCTTCCGCCGGCGTCCGAGGGCGCGTCCGAGGCTGTCCTGGCGCTCCCGGGCGCGCGCGTCGATCGCGGCCTGCAGGTTGCTGCTCACCTTCGACCACGCCGCCACGAGCGCGCTGCGGGCACTGTCGGAGGCCGCGGCGGGGTGAGCGTCCGGGCCGAGAGCCGCGTCGAGGGTCTTGGCGAGGTCACCGACACCCAGTCGGTTGAAGGACCCGCCGCGCAGGGTGCCGCCTGCGGGAACGAGCTCCTCGTGCAGCCGCTTGCCGTCGGCGCCGATGAGCACGAGGCGGCTGTAGGCGGCCAGAACCTCGTCTTGGACGGCCGGGTCGTGGACGCGGATGCTGGCGACCCGGGCCAGGGTGCTCTTGTCGGTGCCCCAGACCTCGGCTCGCAGCAGGCGGGTCGCCATCGCGACGAGCGGGTGGTTCAGGTGCGCGAGCACCACGTCCTGGCGCTTGGCGGCGTAGGCAGGGTCGAACGAGATCGGGCGCTGCCCGAAGTCGGGGTCGTTGAGGTCGACGATCGTGCGTGCCCAGGAGCCGGTGAGGGTTCCGACCTGGAACACGGTGGTGCCGTCGCGCTGCTCAGGTATCAGGTCGGGCTGGCGGCCAAGGGCGAGACCGGTGCGGACGACACGCTCGATGTCGTGCGGGGAGCAGTGCAGCTCGCGGCGGCTGTCATCGAGCGTCGCCGCGAGGCGCTCGGTCTCCTCACGCAGCTGCCGTTCGACCTTCAGGGCGGGGTCGGCCTTGGCTTTGGCAAGCGTTCGGTCGATGTCGAATTCCCGGGCGGGGCGGCCGAGCATCTGGCGCTCGACGGCGTCGCTGATGACCGGGTTGACACTGCCGAGGTCTTCGCGGGCAGTCGCGATCTTGCGGGCGATGATCGTGAGGAACTGCAGATCCCCCTGCAAGCTGTGCTTGCTCGCCGTCTGCCAGTCACTGCCGGCGAAGTGGTAGACGAGCGGAATCTTCGTCTGGCCGTAGCGGTCGATCCGGCCGGCGCGCTGCTCAAGCCGGTTCGGGTTGAACGGCAGGTCGTAGTTGACGAGCCGGTGGCAGTGGTTCTGCAGGTCGACACCCTCACTGGCGGTGTCGGTGGCGAGGATGATGCGGAGCTTGTGCTGGGCGGGGTCGCGCTGGAACGCGCGCATGATCGGCGCGCGCTGGTCGTCGTCCATCCCGCCGTAAAGGAGCGCGACGCGACCTTCCTCGGCTAGGCCGTGCCTCTCCAGCAGCTCGAGCAGCCAGCGCTGGGTGTCGCGGTACTCGGTGAAGACGACGACGCGCTCGTCGTTCCAGGTCCCGTCTGGCTGGCAGGTCGCGCGCAGGAAGTCGAGCAGGGCAGTGGCCTTGGCGTCAGTCTCGTGGCCGTGCTGTTCGGCCCAGGCACAGAGCTGCTCGAGGAGCTCCGCCTCTTCGGCTTCGGTCTTGCCGACGGCGCGCTGCGCCTTGGCTAGCACGGTCTGCTCGGCCTCATCCACGGCGTCGTCGGTGAAATCACCGTCGAACAGCTGGGCGCGATCCTCGTCGAGGCCGTGGGCGTAGGCCGAGTCGTACTCGACGTCGAACTCGACGCTGGGCCACTGCAGGTCGATGCGCAGGCTGTTGTCTCGCATCGCCAGGATCGTGCGGCTGAACGCGGCCGGGCTGCTGAAGTAGCGCTTCTTCAGCAGCAGGCCCAGCAGGTCTATCCCGGCCTTCTTCGCCTTTGCCCGGGCGGCGGCGGCCTTCGCGGAGCGGCTGCGGGTGTACTCGGCAAGGAGCTCCTGGACCTGCAGCTCAACCGGCGAGTAGGTGACGGTGATGTCCTTGGCCTCGCGGGCCGGGTAGCGCGGTGTTCCGTCATCATTCGTGATCTCGGTCTTGAGGCGGCGGATCAGAATCTGCTTGAGCGCGGCCGGGTCGGGGATGACGCCGCGGGCAAACCGCTGCGGGTCGAGCATCGCGAGCAGCGCGGTCCACGACTCGACGTACCCGTTGTGCGGGGTCGCCGACATGAACAGCCGATGCTCGGCCTGGTCTGCCAGGCGCCTGACCGTGCGGGTCTGCTGGCTGTCGACGGCGTACTTGCCCTTGCCGGGAGGCGCCACGTGATGGGCCTCGTCGACGATGAGCAGGTCCAGCGGTCGGGTGCGCCTCGGGCCCGCCTGGGACAGGACTTCGTCGAGCAGCCTGCCGGCCTTCGGGCCGCGGAGCCAGGCCAGGCTGACAATGGTGAGCGGGTAGACCTTGAACGGGTTGGCGTGCAGGCCGCGGTCACGGCGGACCTGGCTGAGGGTCTCGCTGTTGACGATCGCGAAGTCCAGGCCGAAGCGGTCGAGCATCTCGCCGTGCCACTTGTCCGTCAGGTGCGCCGGGCAGACGACCATCACCCGGCGGATCCGGCTTCGGAGCAGGAGCTCCTGCACCACCAGCCCCGCCTCGATCGTCTTACCCAGACCGACGTCATCGGCGACGAGCAGGTTCACGCGCGGCAGGCTCAGGGCTCGGATGGCCGGCTCGAGCTGGTAGTCCTCGACCGCGATTCCGGCGCGGAACGGGGCTTGCAAAACTGTGGCCTCGGCGCTGGTGACCGCACCCCAGCGGAGCGCGTCGAGGAAAGCGCCGAGCTGAGCGGGGTCGTCGAAGCGCCCCTCGCGAACGTCAGGGAGGGTGGCGCGGTTGAGGACCTTACGGCCGGACTCGAGCTCCCACAGGACGCGGAGTTCCTCACCCAGGCCGTCATCCTCGACGCTGCTCAGGCTCACGAACGTCGTGCCCTCACCAATGCTGGCCGCGGTCACGTCGTACGGGAGCGCGCTGGGCTGGACATCGGTCACGACCCAGTTACGTCCACGGACGGCAACCAGCTGACCGTTGTCGGGAAGGTCGGACACCGGCTGAAAATGCGTGTTAATCGCCACTTAGTGGAGGCTAACCTCTGAAGTCAATATTCGCGTGTAATCGGTACGTCTGGCTGCTATACGGGGCGAGCCTAGCCAGATGTAAGGATCGAGAACGGCCATATAGCGTTTGGCTTGCTGTCGCCTCGTCATGCACCCGGGCACGGGAGAACGCAGGTGTCGTGGCTTTCTACACCTTCCGACCGAAGCCGATGATTACAGAGCCTGTAGTTGGGGCCTGTAGATGGTGGGCGATACTGGGATTGAACCAGTGACCTCTTCCGTGTCAGGGAAGCGCTCTCCCACTGAGCTAATCGCCCGTACTCGACCACACGCGGTGAACCGCGAGCAGTCGGCTACGAGGTGGAGACGGGATTTGAACCCGTGTACACGGCTTTGCAGGCCGTTGCCTCGCCTCTCGGCCACTCCACCAGGGAACCGGGGTAAACCGGCCTGGGGAACGCCTATGGCGTCCACCGAGCGGACGACGGGATTCGAACCCGCGACCCCAACCTTGGCAAGGTTGTGCGCTACCAGCTGCGCTACGTCCGCATGGTGTCGACCCGATGTTCGACCTCTGACGACGACTTAGTCACCTGAGGCTGCCAGCACCGGCACCGTGCGAAACTTTAGCCGATGGCTCTTGGCCGCTCCAAACCGGGGCCGCGACCGTCAACCCGTGACCGTCAAGCCGGCCCGGACGCCTCGCCGACCAGACTCGCCCAGGCGGCGTCGACCTGGGCGGTGAGCTCGGCGACCGAGCCGGAGTTGTCCAGCACCACGTCAGCCACCGCCCGGCGCTGCTCATCACTGGCCTGCGCCGCGATCCGGGCCCGCGCAGTCTCGGCGTCCAGCCCGCGCCCGGCCAGCCTGCTCAGCCGCAGCTGTAGCGGCGCCTCGACGACGATCACCTTGTCGAAGCCGGCCGCCAGCTTGTTCTCCACCAGCAGCGGAATGTCCTGCACGACCGCGGCCGCCCCACTGGCGCCCGCCTCCACGCTGAGCGCCTCGCTGCGGGCGCGGATCAACGGGTGCGTGATCGCGTTGAGGTCGGCCAGCGCCGCCGGGTCGCTGAACACCAGCTGGCCGAGCCGGGGCCGGTCCAGGCTGCCGTCCGGGGCGAGCACGCCCTCCCCGAACCGCTCCACCACCCGCGCCAACCCGGGGCTGCCCACCGCGACCACGTCGCGGGCAACCTGGTCGGAGTCGATCACCACCGCGCCCAGCTGCGCCAGCCGGGCCGCGACGGTGCTCTTGCCGCTGCCGATCCCGCCGGTCAGCCCGATCCTGAGCACGCCCGCCTCAGCCCGTGCCACTCGGCGACGCGCTGGCCGCCGGGCCGACGCCGGTGTAGCCGGCGGTCGCGTCCAGCACCGCCTTGGCCAGCGAAGCCAGCTCCGCGGTCGAGCCGGGGGTCAGCAGTTTCGGCGTGACGGTCACCGCGACCGTCCTGGGCCCGTCGGCCACCACCAGCGTCGGCAGGCCGTACCCGCTCAGCATGGTGCCCCGAGCCGAGCCGACCCGGGCCGGCCGGTCCCCCGCGCCGTTCAACCGGTAGTTCTCGACAGTGGCCTGCACCCGCCGGGCGGCCTGGGCCGCCGACTCGTACAGGCTGACCCCGATCTCGACCTGCGGCTGCGGCGCCGGCTTGCCCTTCACCGGAGCGCTCAGGCCGTAGCGGCAGTTGAGGTAGGTCAGCCGGCCGATGTCGGGCTCGGCCACGCCCAGCACGAAGGCAGTCCGCCCGATCACGGTGCGGCGCAGCGCGATGTTGACCGCGCCGACGGACAGCAGGTCCTCACACCGGCCGCCGAGCGACGGCTCGCCCTTCGCGGTCGCCGTCGCGGAGGGCCGCGCGGCAGACGTGGACGCTGAGGACGGCGCGCTCGTCGACGCCGACGCGCTGGTCGAGGAGGCGTCGCCGCCGGTCCCGGGCGCCTTGGCCTGGGTGCAGCCGCCGAGCAGCAGCACGCCCGCGAGGACGGCCAGCGCGCCACGGGCGCGGTGAGCGCTGCCGGCTCGGGAAACGCCGCGGGCAGAGTGAGCGCTGCCGGCACGGTCAATGCCGCCGGCAGGGGGTGCGGATCTGCTTGCCACGCCACCACGGTAGCCGCCGGACAGCACCAAGCCCGGGAGGCGAACCTCCCGGGCTTGGTGTGCGGTGCTGGTGCGCCGGCGCTCTGCCTGCTCAGCCGGGCGCCGGCGGATCAGAGTGAGCTCAGCGGCCGGCCAGCTTCTCGCGCAGCGCCGCCAGGGCCTCGTCCGATGCCAGCGTTCCGCTGGTCTCGGCCGGAGCCTCGGAGGAGTACGAGGTCGCGTCGCCGGTCTCGCTGGCGGCGTCGGCGTCGGCCTTCTGAGCGCCTTCGAGCTGCTTCTTGTGCGCCTCGAACCGCTCGCGGGCGGCGGCGTAACGCTTCTCCCACGCCTCGCGCTGGTCCTCGTAGCCCGGCAGCCACTCCTGGGTCTCGGAGTCGAAGCCCTCGGGGTAGATGTACTCGCCCTTCTCGTTGTACTGGGCCTCCATGCCGTACTGCGACGGGTCGAAGTTCTCCTCGGCCAGGGCGCCCTCGTTGGCCTGCTTGAGCGACAGCGAGATACGACGCCGCTCCAGGTCGATGTCGATGACCTTCACCAGGAGCTCGTCGCCGACGTTGACGACCTGCTCGGGGATCTCGACGTGGCGCTCGGCCAGCTCGGAGATGTGCACCAGGCCCTCGATGCCGTCCTGCACCCGCACGAACGCGCCGAACGGAACCAGCTTGGTGACCTTGCCGGGCACGACCTGGCCGATGGCGTGGGTGCGCGCGAACTGCCGCCACGGGTCTTCCTGGGTCGCCTTGAGCGACAGCGAGACCCGCTCGCGGTCGAGGTCGATGTCGAGCACCTCGACGGTGACCTCCTGGCCCACCTCGACCACCTCGGACGGGTGGTCGATGTGCTTCCAGGACAGCTCGGACACGTGCACCAGGCCGTCCACGCCGCCGAGGTCGACGAACGCGCCGAAGTTGACGATCGAGGACACCACGCCGGTGCGCACCTGGCCCTTGGCCAGCTTGTTGAGGAAGTCGCTGCGGACCTCGGACTGGGTCTGCTCCAGCCAGGCGCGGCGCGAGAGCACCACGTTGTTGCGGTTCTTGTCCAGCTCGATGATCTTGGCCTCGAGGACCTTGCCCACGTAGGGCTGCAGGTCCCGGACGCGGCGCATCTCGACCAGCGACGCGGGCAGGAAGCCGCGCAGGCCGATGTCGATGATCAGGCCACCCTTGACGACCTCGATGACGGTGCCCTCGACGACCTCGTCGTTGTCCTTCTTCTGCTCGATCGTGCCCCAGGCGCGCTCGTACTGCGCGCGCTTCTTGGACAGGATCAGCCGGCCTTCCTTGTCCTCTTTCTGCAGGACCAGGGCCTCGATCTCATCGCCCACGGAAACGACCTCGGACGGGTCGACGTCGTGCTTGATGGACAGCTCACGGGACGGGATGACGCCTTCGGTCTTGTAACCGATGTCGAGCAGGACCTCGTCGCGGTCGACCTTGACGATGGTGCCTTCGACGATGTCTCCGTCGTTGAAGTACTTGATGGTGAGATCGATTGCCGCCATGAAGTCTTCGGCGGAGCCGATGTCGTTCACTGCAACCTGCGGGGTGGTGCGAGTCGGATCGATTGTGGACGTCATGTAGTGGGGTGGTCCTGACAGTTTCTAGACGGGTGCGGGAGAGTCCGTTTCGAGCAGTCCCTCACCGGCTTTTCACCGCTGGTGAGAGGTGGACGAGTGACCTACTCCATGTCGAGGCCACAGACCAGTTCCGCAGGCGCTAAGCCTACTCCAGAGCCCTGTCCACCCGGAAATCCGCCGACTGGCGTCCGTGGCGCCGCTTTGCCTTAGATTTCCTGGCATGGGCACTTCGGATCAACGCCATGGGCACTGAGACAGAGTTGGGCACGGTCGGCGTCGCCCGGCGGGCCGTCGACGTCGCCGAGTCGGCCAGGGCCAACCGGCGGTGGTGGGACGCCGACGCCGACGACTACCACGCCGAGCACGGCGCCTTTCTGGGCGACTCGGACTTCGTCTGGGGGCCGGAGGGGCTGCGCGAGGAGCAGGCCAGGCTGCTCGGCCCGGCCGGCTCGCTGGCCGGCCGCAGCGTCCTGGAGGTGGGCGCCGGCTCGGCGATGTGCTCGCGCTGGCTGGTCGGCCAGGGGGCGCGTCCGGTGGCCTTCGACGTCTCGGCCGGGATGCTGCGCCACGCCGTCGAAGCTGCGGCCCGCACCGGCACGCCGGTGCCGCTGGTGCAGGCCGACGCCCAGCGCATGCCGTTCCTGGCGGACTCGTTCGACCTGGCGTTCAGCGCGTTCGGCGCGATCCCGTTCGTGGCGGACTCGGCCGCGGTGATGGCCGAGGCAGCCCGGGTGCTGCGTCCCGGCGGGCGGTGGGTGTTCGCCGTCAGCCACCCGATCCGGTGGGCGTTCCCCGACTCCCCCGGACCGGACGGGCTGACCGCGACGATGTCCTATTTCGACCGCAGCCCGTACGTGGAGTTCGACGCCGCCGGGCAGGCGACCTACGTCGAGCAGCACCGGACGCTGGGCGACCGGGTGCGCGAACTGGTCGCCGCCGGCTTTCGGCTGCTGGACCTGATCGAGCCGGAGTGGCCTGAGGACCAAACGCAGGAGTGGGGTCAGTGGTCGGCTCTGCGGGGCCGGTTGCTGCCCGGCACCGCGATCTTCGTCACCGAGCTCGGCGACTGAGCCGGCTCGGCGACCTCCCCTCAGCTGAGCCCTACAGCCGGCCGGCCGGTTCCGGCTGGTTGCCGGTCGGCTCGTGCGCGCCAGGCTTGGCCGGGCGCCGGTACAGCAGGAACGCGCCGGCCAGGGCCAGCAGCCCCACCACCAGCAGGATCAGCGGCAGGGTCGTGTCCAGCAGCTTGAGCTTGGACAACCCGTCCTTGGCCAGCTTGGACTGGTGCTTGATGGTGGCGTCGGTGAACGCGAGATCGGCCTCGAACACCAAGGTCCCGGTCTCGGTGGTGCGCACCTGGTGCTGCGTGCCGTTGACGATGGCGCCGGTCCTGGGCTCCACCCAGACCACGCGGGTGTCGGAGTACAGGCCGGGGACGCCCTTGGCGACCTCGAGCGGGATCTTGTCGATGACCGCCTCGTACTTGTAGGTCTGCATGCCCTCGACCTTGTCGGTGCCGATGAAGCGGGCCTCCGCGGGCGTCCTGGAGTTCACGTCGAAGAACTTGTAGGTGGTCTTCTGGGCGTGGAAGGGCCACTTGTAGGTCAGGCCCTCGTGCTTGACGGGCGTGCCGTCGATGTTCTCGCCGTACTTGGGGTCGTTGACCGCCAGGCCCGTCTCGCGGTCGGCCGGGGCCCGGTCGACGATCACCCGCACGATCCGGGGGTCCTTCGGGCCGTCACCGCAGTTGGGCGGGTTGTCGATCACCTTGACGATGCACAGCGTCACCTGGTTCACCGCCACCTTGGAGTCCGACGCCGCGGAATCGGCCACCACCTGGCGGGTGGCCATGAGGTCGACGTCCTCGAGCTTTCCGGCTGAGACGTTGTAGACCTTGGCCGGACCGGCTGCGACCTGCTGCGGCACCTTGAGGTCCAGCGGAGCCTTCTCGACCCGCGAGGGGGCGTAGAAGCGCAGCAGTCCCGCGAGCACCAAGCTAAAGATGCCGAGGCCGATCAGAACGGCAGTGAGGATCTTGCGCACAGCTCATGTCCCCTTACGGTGGGCCAACGATTGGCCGACGCTACCAGCGAGTAGGGCGAGTCCGTAGCATCTGCTCGAAACAATCGCGCAACGTCAGCGGGCCCGCGCTGCCGGGGCCGGTCGGCATAGCATTCAGCGGCAAGGTTATCCGGTGGCCTTGGCATATCTCCAGCGGCAGAAGGAGCCCATGAGCGCGACGGCTCTACTCCACACGGCGCGCGGTGCCGCGCCGTCGCGCTCGATCGGTTATCCGGCGGCCATCGGCCTGATCGCGCTCGTCCAGGCCGGCTGGTTCGGCTACCTCGCCAGCCGTGGCTGGTTCTACGGCGACGACCTGAGTTACCTGGGCGCCGCTACCGGCCAGAGCCTGAACTGGACCTACCTGTCGGCGCCGGTGAACGACCACTTCGTTCCCGGCCTGCGGCTGCTGTTCTGGCTGATGAGCCACACGACGGGGCTGAACTACGACATCACGATCATCGTCCGGATGGCTCTGCAAGCGGTGGCGACCGTCCTGCTGTACCGGCTGCTGGCGCTGCTGGCCGGTCGCCGTCCGGGCGTGCTGCTGCTGACCGGCTGGTACGCGTTCGGCACCCTGCTGCTGCCCGGCTCGCTCTGGCTGACCACCGCCGTCGACCTGCTGTGCTCGCAGCTGCTGGTGATCCTGGCTATCGACCTGCACGTCCGCTACACCGTGACCGGACGGATCCGGCTGGCGGTAGGAAGCGCGCTCGCCCTGCTCGGCGCCCTGTCGTTCTGGGAGCTGTCCGGGATCACCGCACTGCTGCTGCCGATCCTGTCCGTGGGATTCCTGCACTCCGGCACTGTCGGGCAACGCCTGCGCGCCTGCCTGCGGCGCTGGCCGGGCTGGCTGGTCCTGACCGCCGCCCTGGCCGGGTGGCTGGGGTACTTCGTGGCAGGCCCGTACGGCGGAGCCGCTCACCGGCTCGCCTTCGGCTCAGCCCTGCACGTCCTGCGGACGGGCTGGCTGGACGCGCTTGGCCCGGCCGTGCTGGGTGGTCCCTGGCGGTGGTTCTACCGGGGCGAGGTGTACTTCCCGATCGCCGATCCGCCGTTGGCCGCGGTGCTGCTCGGGCAGGCCTGCATCCTGGCCGCCGTGCTGATGGCCTGGCGTCGGTCCGGAGCGCGCAGCCTGCTGGCCTGGTCGCTGCCCGTGCTGACCTTCCTCATCAGCACCCTGGTGGTGGCCCTGGGCCGGTTCCAGGTGTTCGGCGACCTGACGCCCCGCTCGTTCAACTACGCCTTTCCGGTTGCGGTGCCCCTCGCGGTGGCAGCGGCGTTGGCGTTGCTGCCGAGCACTCCGGCGGAGGTGGCGGCCCGGGCCGCCGACCGCGGTCAGGACGGCCTCCCCTCCGCGGCGGACGGCCTCCCCTCCGCGGCGTCGGCGCCGCGGAGGGCCCGGATCGCCCTTGCCGCGCTCGCAACGCTGTTCCTGGTGTCCAGCGGGCTTTCCGGCGCCACCTTCAGCCATCGCTGGGCGCAGAACCCGTCGGAGGCCTACGTCGACAGGCTGACCAGCTCGGTACGCGCCGCCGGGCCCGAGGTGAACCTGTGGGACAGCCGGGTGCCGCCCGCGGTGCTGGCTTTCTTCTCCGAGCACAACCACATCTCGGACCTGCTGCGGCTGGCCCAGCTGCCCGCGAAGTTCCAGGACCCGCAGACCCCGCCGATGCTGGTGAAGGACGACGGCAGCCTGGCGCCGGCCGCCCTGTTCCCGGTCGCCACCCAGATCGGGTCGGTGAAGGGCTCCTGCACCCGGCTGGTGCAGGGCCAGGGCAGCTGGACCATCCCGCTGTCGAAGAGGCTCGGCGCCAACGAGTACTTCGTCCAGGTCAGCTACGCGCAGCCGAAAGCATCGGTGCTCTACCTCGCTATCCGCGACCAGACCAGCAAGATCGTCGAACCCGGCGGGGGCCAGCGCCGGGAACTGCCCCACCAGTTGGCCAACCTCTACCTGCGGCTGCCCATGACGACGGCGGAATCGTTGGTGGTGCGCAGCGAGGGCCTGGACACCAACGTCTGCATCGGCGCCATAGTGGTGGGCGTGCCGTACGCGCTGGGAGGGAAATGACCGCCACCACCACCGCCGACTCCAGCATCCCCGCGGCGGATCCGGCCCGGCACTTCGACGCGCTGGACGGCATGCGGGCCATCGCCAGCTACGCGGTCATCTTCACCCATGTCGGTTTCCAGTCGGGCCGGTCCTTCGGAACCGGCCCGCCAGCGCCCTGGCTGTCGCGGCTGGACACCGCGGTGCCGATCTTTTTGATGTTGTCGGGGTTCCTGCTCTACCGGCCCTTCGTGGCGCGGGCCTTCCGCGGGTTGCCGGCGCCGCGGACCGCGGGGTTCTACTGGCGGCGGGCGCTGCGCGTGCTGCCGGCCTTCTGGGTCACGGCCGTTCTCACGCTGGGCCTGCTGAGCACCCAGCGCGCGAGACTGGGCGACTGGCTCTCTTACCTCACCCTGACCCAGATCTACAACGGTCACGACGTCGACCCGTCGCTGACCCACATCTGGACCCTGGCCGCCGAGGTGTCGCTGTACGCGGCGCTTCCGCTGCTGGCGCTGTCGCTGCGTGGCCGCCGGAGCCCCGAGCAACTCCTGCGCAGCCAGTGCCTGCTGATCGGCGCGCTGCTCGTGGCCAGCGTCGCTTGGCAAGTCATCGTGTACCGGGTGGGCTTTCTGGGCTTCGTCGCGACCAAGTGGCTGCCCGGTGTCATCGACTGGTTCGCCCTCGGCATGCTGCTTGCCACGCTGTCGGCCGCGCCGGCCGGCTGCACCGCCCTGCGCAGGACCCGGGAGGTGCTGAGCCAGTGGGCCGGAGCTCCCGAGCTGTGCTGGATGCTGGCCATCCTGCTGTACTGGTTCATGACCCTGCCGCTGGCAGGCCCCCTTGACCTGGCGGTGCCCACCGCGGGTGAGCACCTGGCCAAGAACCTGCTGCAGGCCGCTGTGGTGTTCTTCCTGCTGCTGCCGCTGACCCTGGGCGACGGCGGGGTGATCGGGCAGGTGCTGAGCAGCCGGGCGCCGCGGTTCCTCGGCCAAATCTCCTACGGCGTCTACCTGTGGCACCTACCGGTGCTGGTGTTCCTGCACCGGGCGCTGGACATCCCGATCTGGCAGGGTCATTTCTGGAAGCTCTTGGTGCTCACCGCCGGTGTCTCATCGGTGCTGGCAACACTGTCCTGGTACCTGCTGGAGCGGCCGCTGCTACGCAGGTTCTCCCGGCCGACCTGGCGCAACGTGGGCGAGCCGAACACCGCCAAGCAGATGCCGATCACGCAGAGCGCCTGAACCCCGGCCGAGCCGGCCAGCGGCTGCGGGCCGCCACTCGGCCGGATCGCCTCGGCGCAGCCTGCCAGCAGGATCAGCGCCGCCGGAGACCAGGCAGGCAGGCCGCCCCGCCAGCGTTGAGGCAGCCACCACCCCGCCACCCGCCGCTCCGCCAGCCATCCCAGACCGATCGCCGCCGCTACCGCCAGGCCGACGAATCCGGCCAGCACGAACGACGCCGTCAGGCACAGCGGCGCCACCCAGCGCGGCGACATCGTCCGCTCCCCCACGGGCGGCGCGGCCGAGGGCCGGCGGGCGGCGCCGACCAGCGCCAGCAGCCCCACCACGGCCAGTAGCCCGAGCAGCAGGCCGGCCCGGAAAGCGGTCTGCGGGGCATAGCGCAGCGACACCTCCCCGCTGACGCCGGCCGGCAGCCGCCAGGCCTGCTGCCAGCCGTCCACCTGGACCGCCGCGAGCCGGCGGCCGTTCAGGCTGGCCTGCCAGCCGGCGTTGAAGTTCTCCCGGACCACCAGCATCGCGGGGGCCGTGGTCTGGACCCGGACCGTCCGGCTGGTGGCCTGCCAGCTCAGCGGTGTGGCGGTCCCGGCCGGCGCGGCGCCGGCCAGCTCCAGCCCGGGCCGCCGCAGGGTCAGGGTGAGCGGGGTGGCCGACGGGCTCGCGACTAAGCGGAGCCGGTGCGGACCTGCCCCCAGCGTGGTCGGCGCCTGATCACAGGTGCGTGCTCTCACGGGCTCACCCTTCAGCAGCTGCTCGCGGGTGGCCTCGGCCCGCATCGGCAACGGGATGCCGTCGACGGCCACGGCCAGTCCGGACGAGCAGCTGAACTCGACCGGTTCGGTCAAGGCCCGGTTGGCCTTGCCGTTGACGGCCACCTCGGTGATGCCCGCCGGCAGCAGCCGGGGCGCGCCGAAGCGGGTGCTGGTGGTGGAACGCAGCTCCGCGCTCAGCACCGTGATCGTCAGGGTGCGGGTGAGCACCGGCGCCGGCAGTCTCAGCAGGCCGTCGGCAGGCACCTCGAGGGTCCAGCTGCGCCCGCCCGCGGCCACCGCGACCTGCCGCGGCAGGGCCAGCGGGGTGTCCCGGTCGAGCTGGAGCCGCAGTGTGGACACCGCCCGCCGGCTCTTGAAGTCCAGCGTCAGCGACGGCGTCTCATCGCCGGCGGTGGACACCCAACTGGTTGCCGGGTCGCCGTCCACCGCCGCGCCGGGACGCTGCCGCGGATCGGCGTCATCGACCGAGGACGCCGTCGCGGCGATGGCGGCGCCGGCGTCCAACAGGGCGTCCAATGCCGCGCCGGGCCGGGGCTTCACGGTGGCCGCGATGGCGTAGCGCTGGCCGGCCGGCATGGTGAAGGTCCGGTCGAGCACGCCGTCGCTCTCTCCAGTGCTGGCGAACGTCGCGTCGCAGGCGGCCCGATCGGCCACCGTCAGGCAGGTGGACCGGCCGCCGAGCTCGGTGGCGAAGCTCAGCGCGTCCGGCGCCAGCCGGCTTATCGGCACCATCAGCGTCCGGGTAGGGGTGATGCCGGCGATGGTGAACGTGGAGATGCCGACCGAGCTGGTTCCGGGCGAGGCATCCAGCACGGTGAGGCGCAGCTGCCGGGTCGGGCCAGGCGGCAACGCCAGCTGCTGTGGAAACGGGCCGGGTGAGACGTCGGAGTCCCGCGTTCCCGAGTCGGTGGACACCCGCACCCGGTTCGGGTAGCCGCCGAGGTTGGCGGCGAAGGCCACCTCGACCGTGGGCTGGGACGTCGGCGCCGCCAGCATCACCGCGAGCCACTCGCCCTTGACGCTGGCCAGCGAGCCGCTGCGCCAGGACGTCGCGGGGTCGCCGTCCAGCGCCGCCCACGGCCCGTAGCCGGCCCCGCGGTTGACCAGCGCGCCGGCGTCCGCCCCGGACGAGGACGCCTGGACGTCTGTCACACCACCGCCGTAGCCGACCGTGGAGAGCACCCCCGGCGACGGTGGCAGGTAATCCTGAGCCGCTCGGGACTGCCGGTACGGCTGGTCGGCGGTCAGGGTCGCTGAGGTGCCGCCGGGCTGGCCGAACGTCGCCTCCCGGCGCCTGATGCCGTCGGTGACCACGGTGACGCCCTCGGCGCCGGCAGCGTCGGAACCGAACAGCACCGGGGCCTGGGCGCCGATTCCGGCCTCGACCAGCGCGCCGAGCGAATCGGCCGATCCGGTGGCGAGCACCGTGCTGGAGGCGGGCAGCAGGCCCACCACGCCGGACCATCCCGGCGCCTGGTAGATCTCGATCGCCGGCCGGATGACGGTGGCGCCGACATCGACCAGCCGGTTGCGGTCCGGGGCGAACTCCGGGGGCCTGCCGAACGAGGTCACCGCCGAGAAGCCCGGCGTGGCCCGCAGCGTCGCATGCACGAAGGCCAGGTTGGTCGCCGCGGACGCCGCGGTGTTCAGGTCGTTGCGCACCACCACGTACCGGATGCCGGCGCGGGCCAGCAACGGCGCCAGCGCGTCATCGCGATGGCCCGATGCCATCCGCAGCGTAAGGTCGTCCAGCAGCCGGATGTAGGCCGCCGAGGTCAGCGGGATGCCGTCGCGGACCGTCCACGGCGCGGTGGCCACCGGCTGCAGCGCGTCGTCGACGGTGGCCCCCCAGACATAGGTCGGCCGGGACGCGCCGGGAACCACCAGCGACCGGCCGTCGCCGGAATGACTGCCCAGCCAGTCGCCGGCCTGTCGCCACCAGTCGGCGTGGGTCACCGACCGCGGTTGCGGAATCAGGCTGGTGGCCACCGCCGGAGCCGCCGCCAGGGCGCCGATGGTGACGGCCAGCGCCGCCGCCATCAGCCGCGGCCGCAGCTGCAGGGTCGCGCCGCGCCAACGCGGTCGCCAGAGCGCCGGCAACCGCAGCCGGCTGAGCGACCATCCCAGGCCCAGGGCCAGCGGCAGCCGGATCAGCGGGTCGAACTTGTGGACGTTGCGAAAGGCGTTGAGCGGGCCGTCCAGCCAGGTCCGCAGCCATCCGCCGGCCGGCGGCCCGACCGGCGCCAGGTACCCCATGGTGACCAGCGCCAGGCCGAGCAGCAGGCAACTGAGGGCGAACAGCCGGTTCGACTTGTCGCGCCGGCCCAACCCGACCAGCCCCATCGCTGCCACTGCGGTGGTGGCCAGCACCACGGCGGGGACCGCGACCAGGATCCAGCCACCCGGCCAGATCCCGGGGCCGAGGTAGGCCTGCCAGTGATCGGCTCCGCGCAGCGACGCGATCAGGCTGGTGATCCCGGTGGTGACGTTGCTGGGCTCGATGAAGTCCAGGAAGGGTGGGCTGTACCTGCCGAGCAGCAGCAGCGGCAGCACCCACCAGGCGCTGGCCAGGATCACCGCCAGGCTGAACCACAGCATCAGCTCCCGGCGCCGGCGGCCAGCCCGGCGGGTGAGCAGCCACAGCGCGGGCGCGGGCAGCACCGCCAGGGTCGCCGCGGCGTTGACGCCACCGGCGAACAGCAGGGCCAGCCCGGCGAGCGCGCCGGCCTGCCGGGTGGAACCGCGCTCGGCGCCGATCACCAGCGGGATCATGATCCACGGCAGGACCGCCATCGGCATCAGCTCGGAGGAGATCGAGCCCAGCTCGCTGAGCATCCTCGGCGCCAGGGCGTAGCTCAGGCCGGCGGCGACCTTCGGCCAGAACCCGGTGACGCCCAGCAGCCTGGCCAGCCGCACCATGCCCAGGAAGGCCACGACCACCAACGCCGATTCCCAGCCGCGTTGCACCACCCAGGCCGGCAGGCCCGCCAGCTTGCCCAGCACGAAGAACGGCCCCATCGGAAACAGGTAGCCGTAGGCCTGATTCTGCAGCTGGCCGGCGGCCCCCAGCGGATCCCAGAGCGTCATGGACCTTCGCAGGAACCGCACCGGATCGACTACCAGGTCCAGCTTGGTGTCCGGAGCCGTCCGGCCGGCGCTTTGGGAGAACACCAGCAGGACCAGCCCGATACAGAGGGTGATCAGGCGCAATCGTTGCACCGCCATCGGTGGCGGCGGCCTATGGTCGGGCTCGGCTGACGCCGCGCCCATCCCGACCTGCGTCGCGGTCGTCGTCATCGTTTACGCAGCACCATCGCGAGATTCCAGAGCGCCACTTCTCGAAGGACCGGAACCCGGACCAGCCAGCATGCCCACCACGGATGATACCGAGGGAAAGCGGCCACCAGCTCGGCGTCCGGGTGGCTGCGAGCCCAGGCCAGCGCCTGGCTGACCCGATAGTCGAACAGCGACTGCCCGAACACGTTCTTCGGCTGCCGGCCGGTCTTGCGGACGTAGCGCCGCCGGGCATAGCCGCCGCCGAGGAAGTGCCAGGGCGCCGTCTCATGCCCGCCCCATGGCGAGAACCAGGGCGTGAAGGACAGGAACACCGTGCCACCGGACTTGGTGACCCGCAGCAGCTCGTCAGCCATCACCCACGGTTGCCGGAGGTGTTCGACCACATTGGAGCTGTAGGCCACGTCGACCGACTGCGAGCGAATCGGTAACGCCTCACCGGAGGCGCACAGCCCGACGATCTCGGCGGGCAGGTCAGTGCTCACGTCGAGCTCCACGCCGATATAGCTGGCCCCGGCCTGCTGGAAGGCCCGCCCGAAGTAACCCGGTCCGCCGCCGACATCGAGCACCAGCGCCCCGGGCAGCGCGACCCATTCAGCCAGCTGCTGGACCGCGTCGGCAGCCAGGGCCGAATAGAAGTCCGCCGGCCGGGTCTGTTCGACCAGGAACAGCCGGAACAGCCGGATCGAGCGGCGCAGGGTTGCCTGGCGACCACTGCGGGGGTGTGCGCGCACCGGCGAACCGTACCCGCCTCACCAGGCCCGCACGAACCCGAGGCGGCGGCTGGCGGCGTCAGGGCTCTGCCCGCGCGCCCTCACTGCCGTTCAACCCCGGCTGCCACGGCCGCGGGCAGCGCCGAGCCCGCGCCGGAATGGAGCTTCGGCGCGGGCTCGGGGTGCCCTTGAGGGTGGAGTCGGGATTGGAAGGGACTACCGGGACTGGGCCGCGAAGGCGTCGAGCCGCCCGCCGGTCACGGTCTTGCCGGACATCGAGGCGGTCGGGACGGCGCTGCTGAGCAGGGCGTTCTTGATCGCGGCGGCCGTCGCCCCGGGATGGGTCGAGGCGTAGAGCGCGGCTGCTCCGGTGACGTGCGGGGTGGCCATCGAGGTGCCGTCGTAGGAGGAGTAGCCGTTGTAGGCGGTGGTCGACCAGATCGCCGAGCCCGGCGCGCCGATGTCGACGCTGGTCGGGCCGTAGTTGGAGAAGCCGGAGCGGGCGCCGGTGCTGGTGATGGCGGCGACCGAGATCACGTTGGCGTGCGGGTAGGAGGCCGGGTAGCTGGGAGTGGTGTCGTTGTTGTCCCCCACGCCGTCGGTGCCGCCGTTGCCGGCTGCCGCGACGAACAGGATGTTGGCGCTGTTGGCCCGGCCGATCGCGTCGCCGAGAGCCTGGGAGTACCCGCCGCCGCCCCAGGAGTTGTTGGTCGCGACGATGTTCACGCCGCGGGCCTTCAGGCCGTTGAAGTAGTCGATCGCCTTGATCGCGTTGGCGGTGGTGCCGCCGGCCGCGCCGAGGAACTTGCCGCTGATCAGCCGGACGTTCCAGTTGACCCCGACCACGCCGGCGCCGTTGTTGGCCTTGGCGCCAATGGTGCCGGACACGTGGGTGCCGTGGTCGTCGGAGAAGCCGAGGGTGGTGCCGTCGTAGACGCTGTTGTTGTTGCCGTCGAAGTCCCAGCCGTTGACGTCATCGACGTAGCCGTTGCGGTCGTCATCGACGCCGTTGGCGGTCTCCAGCGGGTTGCCCACCTGACCGGCCAGGTCCGGGTGGTTGAACTGGATGCCCTCGTCGATGATGCCGACGTAGACGCTGGAGGAGCCAGTGGTGCCCGCGGCCCAGGCCGCGGCGGCGTTGCTGCCGTAGGCGTTGGCCGGACTCGTGCCGGGGCCGTACATGCCCCACAGGCTGCCGTTGGTGTAGTAGGGGTCGGTGCTGGTCGCGGCGTGGGTGTAGACCCAGTTCGGCTCGGCGTAGGCGACCGCCGGGTCGGCCTTCAGCGCCTGGATGGCGCGGGCGCGGTCGGCGCCGGCGGGCAACCGCAGCAATTCGACCTCGGCGCGGGAACCAGCGCCTGGCACCACGCGCTCAGCCAGCCGGGCAGCGGCCCGGTCACGAGCCCGGGCCCGGTCGGTGGCGGCCGCGCCGCTGACGTAGCCGACCAGCACCTCATTGGCGACCGAGGACGGTCCCGCCGGGGCGGGAGCCGGAGTGGGCGGCGCAGCCGAGGCCGACGACATGGCCACGGCTGGAACACTCAAAGCGACAGCGCACACTGCCACCGTCGCGACACGAAATATAGACGGGCGCATCAGATCTCCTTTAAATAACAACCAGGAATCGCAATTTTAATGCCGCTCCCAGCAATTCGCATCTCCTGATTGAATTTAGACGATTTCACTTGACCCAGGCCACACTTAAGCAAATTCATCGTTATATAACCTTTATATGCGCTGGACATGCCCCACCCTGAGTCGTTGACCGCTGACCGGCTTACTGGACGGCGCCGAGCTCTGGCGAAGGCGTCGTGAGCGGCAGGGAGTTGGGCTACCCTCCAGTAACTGTTCAAAGCGGTCGGGGAGCAATGGATTCGTCAGCCACGCCACGGCGCATCACCTTTCTGGTGTGGCGCGACACGGCGCATCCCGATGGCGGCGGCTCGGAGGTCTACGTCGAGCACATGGCGCGCTGGCTCGCCGGACGCGGCCACGACGTCACGATCTTCTGCGCCGCGCACGCCAACGCCCCTGGCGACGAGGTCCGCGACGGAGTCCGGTTCCACCGCCGAGGCGGCTGGCTCAGCGTCTACCCCCGCGGCCTGGCCTACCTGCTCAGCCGCGCCGGCCGCCGCGCTGACATCGTCATCGACGTCCACAACGGCATCCCGTTCGCCGCGCCCCTGGTCCGCCGCCGCGGGGTGCACGTGCTGGTCCACCACGTGCACCGCGAGCAGTGGCAGATCATCTATCCCGGCGTCGGAGGCCGGATCGGCTGGTGGGTGGAGTCCTGGCTCGCGCCCCGGCTCTACCGCCGGCGCCCCTACATCACGGTGTCGGAGTCCAGCAGGCACGACCTGACCGGACTGGGCGTCGACCCGGAGCGGATCTCGGTGGTCTGCAACGGGATCGACGTCCCGCACCCCTCCCGGCTGCAACCGCGCTCGAGCACCCCGCGGATCTGCGTCCTGGGACGGCTGGTGCCGCACAAGCAGTTCGAGCACGCGCTGGAGCTGATGGCCCGGCTGCGGGTGAGCATGCCGCAGTTGCGGCTGGACGTGATCGGGTCGGGCTGGTGGTCGGCCGAGCTGGCCGCCGCGGCCGAGGAACTCGGCGTCAGCGAGCTGGTCACCTTTCACGGCCACGTCAGCGACACCGAGCGCGATGCGCTGCTCGACGCCAGCTGGCTCATGCTGGTGCCCTCGATCAAGGAGGGCTGGGGCATCGCGATCATGGAGGCCGCTGCCCGGTCGGTGCCCGCCCTTGCCTACTCCTTCGCCGGCGGGGTGACCGAGTCGATCGTCGACGGCGAGACCGGCGTCCTGGTGGACGACCTGGACGAGCTGGTCAGCCAGTGCCGGGCGCTGCTGGAGGACACCGAGGCCCGGCTGGCGATGGCCAAGAAGGCACGTGAGCGGGCTCAGCGCTTTGACTGGCAGAGCTCAGGCGAGGCCTTCGAGCGGCTGCTGACCCAGCGCTGACTCAGCGCTGAGGATCAGCGGTTGCCGTACGGGATCACCGCGACGGTGTCGACGGGGTTGTCCTTCGGGGCGGCGGTCGTGGACGACACCACACCCCAAACGGCCGTTCCAGCGAGCACCGTTCCGATGACGCCGGCGACGACGGCCGAGATGAGCTTGCCCACTAGGAATCCTCCGAGCTAGATGTTACTGAAGAGTGTAACAACCTCCGCCCGGCAAATCCGGACTTAACGCTGATAGCCACGGCAAGGACCGCGGCGCACACCAGATCCAACCACAGCACCAGCCGGCGCCGCGCGGACTGGTCCGGAGCCGCCCTCACCTGGCCGGGAACCCGGTAGAGCTCGACCGCGTCACCGGTGAGCATCGGCTGCAGCCGGCTCAGGTCCGGAACCGGCGGACCGGGCGTGTCAGCCTCGCGCACCACCCAGCCGATCCCCTGCCCGGCCAGGCCGCTGGCCAGCGCGGCCGCGGTGGGCCCGGACTCCAGCAGCCCGGCCAGCCGGCGGGCGGCAGGGTCCTCACCGCCCAGAACCTCACCCGAGACGACCAGCCGGTCATCGACCACCGTCTCGGCAGGCAGCCAGCGCGGCGCCGGGTCCAGCACGGTCCGCCCCGGCGCCCAGCCGAAGCTGCGGTACGAGCCGAACGGCAGCACCAGCACCGCCGAGGACGACCCGCGCACCTGATCGGCGACCTGCTGCCACCGCTGCGGGTAGCGCACCGGGGTGAGCGGCGCCTTGAGGGTGGCCATGGCGTCGGGCAGCAGCACCAGCGGCAGCGCCAGGGCGGCCAGGACCAGCGGCCAGCCCGGCGCCCGGCCCGCGAGCCGGTCGGTGAGCCGCTGCACCGCGGCGCCGGCGCTGAGCACCGCCAGCAGGACGAAGGGCATCAGCCACTTCTGCCCGTCGCGCAGCAACCCGGCGCCGGGCAGCTCGCGCACCGCCCACCGCAGCGCCGCGGCCAGCCCCGGCAGCGTGCCGGCTACCGCCAGCGCCAGGCCGGCCAGTCCCAGCAGCGCCAGTCGCCGCCACAGCCGCTGACCCACGGCGGCTCGCAGCGCGGGCAGGCCGAACAGCAGCGCGGCCAGCACCGCCACGGTGCTCAGGTGACCGAGCAGGCCTGCCCGGCTGGCAGGGGTGGCCTCAGAGCTCCAGATGCCGCCCAGGCCGAGCAGGCTCGCCCAGGCGCCGCCCGGGCGCTCGGAGCGAGCCGCGAAGGCCGCGACTCCTCTCGGGTCGCTGGTGGCGCCAGCCGCCGAGGTGAGCGCGGGCGCCAACCAGGGCAGCTGCACCAGCACCGCGACGGCCAGCACCGGCGCCAGCCGCTTCACCTGCCGGGAGCCGGCCACCACGACGGCGACCCCGGCCCCGATCAGCGCGCCGGTGGGAGTGATCGCGCAGACCGCCAGCCAGCAGACCAGGGTCGACGTTGGCTGCAGCCAACCGCTTCCCCGCTCGGTTGCAGCCCACCCCTTCCTCGGCGAAGGGGACCCGCCCGGCGCCGACGGCTCGGCGCTGAACCGGCTGGCCGCCAGGACCACCCAGGGCAGCGCCCCGTAGGCCCACAGCAGCGCCCACTGCCCCAGCGCCAGTCGCTCGATGACGAACGGATTCCAGACCGCGAAGCCGGCCACCGTGAGCAGGCCGGGCAGCGAGCTCACCCGCGACAGCCGGGCACAACCCCAACCGGCCATCAGCAACGGCGCCAGCAGCGCGAGCCGGCCGAGCACCGCGCCGTCGACCAACCGGCTGGCCAGAGCCACCACGGCATCCAACGGCACGGCCCGCGGCGCCACCGACCCCAGGCCGAAGGACTGCTCGGTGAGCGGTTGGCGCGGCGTGAACACCATGTCGTGGCCCAGCCCGTAGCCGGGCAGCCGTTGGGGCCACAGCAGCGCGACGCTCAGCCCGAGCACCCAGCAGTCGGCCAGCAGCGCCGATCGGTTTCGGGGGCGCACCTGCGCTCCTCTCGCCGTCCGGGTCGTTAGGCTCAATCCCAAGCTGACGCGCCGCGGTGTGCGGGCCGCGGCCAGACTCTAACCGTTACCTCAGAGAGGTTGGGCGACCTTGGTCAAGGGGGCACTGCCGTTCCGGCCGCGGCCGGGCCTCCCATCGCCCGTCGGCGCCGACCCCGAGTCGCCGCGGACCGCCGTCGCCGAGCCGCGACAGGCAAGTCTCACCCAGGCCGCGCCGGTCGGTCGCGGCCTGCTCTGGGTGACGGCGGCCGGCTGGCTGGGCAACGTGCTCAGCTACCTGCTGCTGCTGGCGGCCGCCCGCCGGCTGGGCGTCGCCGACTACGCCGAGCTGGTCACCTTGCTCAACCTGTTGCTGATCGGCTCGGTGCCCGCGTTCGCCTTGCAGGCGGTCGCCGCCCGGCGGGTGGCCACCGGCTCGGCTGAGGGGCTGCTCGAAGCAGGCGTGGTGATCGGGCTGGCCGCGACGTTGCTCATCGCCGCGCTGTCGCCGGCGCTGGTGGCCTTTCTGCACCTGCCCGGGCTGACCGGTCCCCTGCTGGTGGCGCTGTCGATGCCGGGCACCGCCCTGCAGGGGCTGTGCCAGGGGGTCTGGCAGGGCGAGCAGCGGCTGATGGGGCTGGCGGTGGCGACCTTCGCCGGCACCGCCGGGCGCTCCGGCGCCGGCCTGCTCGGGCTGTTCCTCGGCGGCACCAGCACCACAGCGCTCACCTGCCTGGCGATCGGGCTGAGCGTGCCGGCCGCCGGCTGCGTCCTGGCGCTGCCGGAGCTGCGCCACCGCAGCCGGCGGGCGCTGCTGTCACTGCTGACCGAGGCCGGACATGCCTCGCACGCCTACGGGGTGTTCCTGCTGCTCAGCGTCAGCGACGTGCTGCTGGCCCGGCATGTGCTCAGCACCTCGGCCGCCGCGGTCTACGCGGCCGGCTCGGTGCTGACCAAGGCCAGCCTGTGGTTGCCGCAGTCAGTGGCCAACGTGCTGTTCGCCACGCTCACCGACGCCGAGCGCCACCATCGGGTCTTCGCCCGGGCTGTCGCCGGGATCGCCGGCTTGGGGCTGGCGATCGTGGCCGGCAGCTGGCTGCTCAGCGGCCTGGTCACCAACGTGGTCGGCGGCGGTCGCTACCCCCAGCTACGCGAGGACGCCTGGCTGTTCGCGATGCTCGGCGGCTGCCTGGCCGTCCTGCAGTTCACCCTGGTCGCCGGCCTCGCGGTCCGCAACATGGCGGTCACAGCGCTGATCTGGGCCAGCGTGGCCGGTGAGGCGGCGCTGGTGCTGAGCCTGGGCCCGCAGCCGTCGGTGCGACTGGTGGTCGGGCTGATGGCCGGGCTGAACCTGCTGACCGCGGCTGCTGCGGTGCTGTTGCGCCTGGCGCCCGGCTACCGCGCGCGTGGCGTCGGCAGCCGGGCCGCGGCTCAGCTGGACTCGTCGCCGGGCCACTGACCCGGAGCGAAGGCCGGGTCGATCCCCTCGCCGATCAGACTCGCCACACCGGCCGGGACGGGATAGGCGGAGCGGCGCACCCACCCGTCCAGGACGTTGACCAGGCCCAACCGCTGACCGTCTGAGAACCTGCAGTGGCCCGCCCCGTAGGGCGCCTTGGCGGTCTCGGAGTAGGTCTTCGGCGGCGCGATGTAGAGCTGCACCAGCTTGTCCGAGCGCTTGGCCTCACGGACCCGGGCCTCGAAGACCGTCTCGTTCTGCACCAGCACCAGCGGATCCTGCTCGGTGTGCATGGTGAGCGTGGGGACGGTGAGCTTGCCGGTGGGGTCACCGAGCTTCTCGAAGGCCGACCTGGCGGTGGCGTCCGCGCTCACCCGCGGCGCTGCGGCCAACTGCTGCTGCAACGCCTCGACCTTGCCGCCGACGGTGCCGATCAGGCTGGTCTCGGCCTCGTCGATCCGGCTGGGGTAATCGGCGTCGGAGTTGCCCGAGGGGTTGCCGCCGACCCGCTGCTCCAGCTCGTAGCGGCCGCTGGTGCCGAAGGCCAGCGCGGTCAGCAACGCCTCGACCCGGGCCTTGACCTGGGAGGGCAGGTCGTGACCGTCGTAGGTGGCCGTGGCCGTCGGGGCGTCCACCAGCGAGCCGATGAACATCACCTTGGCGGTGCCGCCGCCGGCCACGTCCGCGGCGGCCTTCTGGACGGCCGCCGAGGCGTGCTCCCAGTTGGCGGTGGCATCCTGCTGGTCGGTGTAGCCGGTCAGCTTCAGCTGCGGGTCGATCAGCGCCTTGACCGCGAAGGCGACGTCCAGCGCGGTGTCGAAGTTGCGGGTCGGCCCGCCCAGCACGCCGCACATCGGCGCGGCCCCGTCCACCCAGTCCGGGTGCGCCTCGGCCAGCAGTTGGCTGACCAGCCCGCCGAGGGAGTCGCCCCACACATAGGTCCGCTTCGGAGTGCCGACCAGCTTCACGAAATGGGCGCGCAGGTCCACGCCTGCCTTGACCCCGTCGGCGGTCGCCCAGCCATTGGACTTGTAGGACGAGCCGGCCAGGGCGTAACCGGCCTCGAGCAGGCTGGCGCTCAACGGGTCGGAGCCGGTGCCGTCGCTGTCGGTCGAGCTCACCTGCGCGTCGGTGTCGACCGGGTCGAAGCTGGGTGGGGCGGGCGCGGCGAACCGGTAGCCGTGGGAGTACAGCAGCAGGGTGCCGTTCCAGCTCGACGGCAGCTTGATGGCGTACTTGGCGCCGTCGAGTTCGCCGGTGCACTCCGAGGCGCAGTCGGTCATCTTGACGTTGGTCTCGGTCGAGCGGACCTCCTGCTGCCGGTCCGACAGCGGGGTCGAGGCCTGGCCGCAGGCGGACAGCAGCAGCGCTAGGGCGGCGCCGGCGGCTGCGACCGGAACGCCTCGGGTGACATGGGGTGCGGGCATGCCGAATATCCAACACCACCTCCCGCGCCGGCGACCCGCGCGCCGCCGACACGTGGCTACATCGTGATCTGGTCTGGTCTGGGCGTACTGTCCAGCGGTGCCCGCAGAACAGCAGTCCCCCACTCCAGCACACCCTGACTTCGAGACGGTGTACGGCCAGGCCCGCGATATCGGCGGCTGGCTTACCCAGGCCCAGGCCCGCGCGTTGTGGGACGAGGCGCGCGCAGTGCCCGACGGCGGGCTGATCGTCGAGATCGGCAGCCACCAGGGCCGCTCCACGGTGGTGCTGGCCGCCGCCGCGCCGCGGGCCCGGGTGGTCGCGATCGACCCGTTCGTCGACGGCGCGATGTTCGGCGGCCTGGCGACCCGGGACCGGTTCCACGCGAACCTGGCACGAGCCGGCGTGGTCGGCCAGGTCGAGTTGCGCCAGGCCAAGAGCACTCAGCTGCGGCCGTCCTGGACCGAGCCGATCGACTTTCTCTACATCGACGGCAAGCACGACTACTGGACGCTGTCGGATGACCTGCTGTGGACCAGGTTCCTGCCCGACGGCGCCCGGGTCTGCATTCACGACGCCTACTCCTCGATCGGCGTCACGCTCGGGCTGTTGCGACACGTGCTGCCCAGCCGGCGACTGCGCTACCTGGACCGGACCGGCTCGCTCGCGCGCTTCGAGGTCGCGCCGGTCTCACGCGCCGATCGGCTCCGGATCCTGGCGGAGCTGCCGTGGTGGCTGCGCAACGTCGGCGTCAAGGTGCTGCTGCGACTGCGGCTGTACCCGCTGGCCCGGCTGGTCGGGCACCACGACCGGGCCGACCCGTACTAGCCGGCGCCTGGTGCGCCTCAGCGCGCCGGTGCGTCCCGGTGCGCCTCGGCGTCCCGATGCGTCCCGGTGCGCCTCAGTGCGCCGGTGCGCCTCAGTGCGCCGCGGCGTCCCAGTTCGGGCCGACGCCGACGCTGACGTCGAGCTCCACCGTGAGCTCGACCGCGGCGGCCATCTCGCGCCGCACCAGCTCCTCGACCCGCTCACGCTCGCCGGTCGCGATCTCGAGGACCAACTCGTCGTGCACCTGCAGCAGCAGCCGCGAGGTGAGCCCGGCCGAGCGCAGCGAGCGCTGCACCCCCAGCATCGCCACCTTGATGATGTCGGCGGCGCTGCCCTGGATCGGGGCGTTGAGCGCCATCCGCTCGGCCATCTCACGGCGTTGCCGGTTGTCGGAGTTCAGATCGGGCAGGTACCGCCGGCGACCCATGATGGTCTCGGTGTAACCGGTCCGGCGGGCCTCGTCGACCACCGAGTACAGGTAGTCCCGGACGCCGCCGAACCGCGCGAAGTAGGCCTCCATCTGGCCCTTGGCCTCGTCCGGGGTGATCTTGAGCTGTTGGGCCAGGCCGTAGGCCGACAGCCCGTAGGCCAGGCCGTAGCTCATCGCCTTCACCCGGCGGCGCAGGTCGGCGTCGACCGCCTCCGGTGGCACGTCGAAGGCGCGGGCGGCCACGAAGGTGTGCAGGTCCTCACCGGAGGTGAAGGCCTCGATCAGTCCCGCGTCCTCGGACAGGTGCGCCATGATCCGCATCTCGATCTGGCTGTAGTCAGCCGTCATCAGCGACTCGAACGCCCCGGGCGGTCGGCTGGCCACGATGAACGCCTGCCGGATCCGGCGCCCCTCGGCGGTGCGCACCGGGATGTTCTGCAGGTTCGGGTCGACGCTGGAGAGCCGGCCCGTCGCGGCGATGGTCTGGTTGAAAGTGGTGTGCACCCGGCCCAGCTCGTCCACCATCGGCAGCAGCGAGTCGATGACCGACTTCAATCGGGTGACCTCGCGGTGGCGCAGCAACAACGGCAGCAGCGGGTGGTCACTGGCCTCGGCCAGCCAGGCCAGGGCGTCGGCGTCGGTGGTGTAGCCGGTCTTGGTGCGCTTGGTCTTGGGCAGGCTCAACTCGTCGAACAGGATCTGCTGCAACTGCTTGGGCGAGCCGAGGTTGAACCGGCGGCCGACGATCGAATGCGCCTCGGTCTCGACGTCGAGCACCGCCGCGCCCAATTCAGACTGCAGGTCGGTCAGGTGGTCGGTGTCCACCGCGATCCCGGTGGCCTCGATGTCAGCCAGCACGAAGGTCAGCGGCAACTCCAGGTCGGTGAGCAGGGCGGTGCCGCCACGGCCGGCGAGCTCGGCGTCGAGGGCGTCGGCCAGGTCGCGGATCGCCGAGGCGCGGACCGCTTCGGCCTGGGCCCGGGCGTTGTCGGACTCCTCCAGGCCGCCGTCGAGGGTGAGCTGGCCGGTGGCCGGGCCGGCCTCGTCGCGCAACTCGCGCTTGAGGTAGCGCAAGGCCAGGTCGGCCAGGTCGAACGCGCGTTGGCCGGGCTGAACCAGGTAAGCGGCCAACTGGGTGTCGGAGGTGACTCCGGCCAGCTTCCAGCCCTGCGCGGCCAGCGCCAGCACCGGGCCCTTGATGTCATGACAGGCCTTGGCGATGTCCGGATCGCCCAGCCAGCCGGCCAGCGCCTTGTCATCGGCCGCCGTGAGCTCAGCGACCTCGATCCAGCCGGCGGCGCCGTCGGCGCCGGCCAGCGTCACCGAGTTCAGGACGCCGGAGCCGCGGCCCCAGGTCCCGCCGAAGGACACCCCCACCCGGCGACCGTCGACGGCGTGCTCGGCCAGGAACGTGGCCACCTCGTCGGGACCCAGCCGCAGCACGTCGACGTCGAAGCCCTCGGAGGCTTCGGGCTCAGGAGCTGCCAGGGTGGCGAACAGCCGCTCACGCAGCACCCGGAACTCCAGGTTGTCGAACAGCTGGTGCACCTCGTCGCGGTCCCACTGCTGGCGGCTGAGCTCGCTGACCCCGAGGTCGAGGTCGAGGTCGCGCACCAGCTTGGTCAGCTGGGCGTTGCGCAGCACCGAGCCGAGGTTCTCGCGCAGCGCGTCGCCCACCTTGCCCTTGACCTCGTCGACCCGTTGGACCAACTGCTCCAGCGAGCCGTACTCCCGGATCCACTTGGCGGCGGTCTTCTCACCCACTCCGGCGATGCCGGGCAGGTTGTCGCTGGGGTCACCACGCAGGGCGGCGAAGTCGGGGTACTGCTCCGGGCTCAGGTCGTACTTGGCCTGCACCTCCCCCGGCGTGAACCGGGTGAGCTCGGAGACGCCCTTCTTCGGGTACAGCACCGTGACCTGGGAGTTGACCAGCTGCAGCGCGTCGCGGTCGCCGGTGCAGATCAGCACCTGCATGCCGTGCTCGGCCGCCTCGCGGGTGAGGGTGGCGATCACGTCGTCGGCCTCGTAGCCGGGCAGCGACAGCATCGGGATGCGCAGCGCCGCCAGCACCTCCTGGATCAGCGAGACCTGCCCCTGGAAGGGCTGGGGGGTGCTGGAGCGGTTGGCCTTGTACTCGGGGTAGGAGTCGCTGCGAAAGGTCTGCCGGCTGACGTCGAAGGCGACCGCGAGATGGCTCGGCTGCTCGTCACGCAGCAGGTTGATCAGCATCGAGGTGAAGCCGAACACCGCGTTGGTGGGCTGGCCCGCCTTGGTGGAGAAGTTCTCGACCGGCAGCGCGTAGAAGGCTCGGTAGGCGATCGAGTGGCCGTCGATGAGGAGCAGTCTGGGCGCGGAGTCTTCGGCTGTCACGCTCGCTGAGTCTAGGCCCACCGTCGCCACAGTCCTGTCCGGCTCAGGTCGAGCTTGCCAGCCCCTCCTGATGGGCCGGGCGGATGGCGCAGGTCAGCCGGGCGGTGCAGGTCCGGCGGCCCGACTCATCCGAGATCACGATCTCGAACGACGACAGCGTGCGCCCGACGTGGATCGGGGTGCAGACGGCGGTGACGACGCCCTGGGTGGCCGAGCGGTTGTGGCTGCAGCTGAGCTCGATGCCGACGGCGATGTGGTCCGGTCCGGCCAGCAGGGCCGCCGAGTACGAGCCGACGGTCTCGGCCAGCACCGCCGAGGCGCCCCCGTGCAACAGCCCGTACGGCTGCCGGTTGCCGGCCACCGGCATGGTCGCCACCAGGTGGTGGGGGTTGGTGTCCACGATCTCGATGCCCAGCCGCTCGGCCAGCTGTTCGCCGGTCCCTTCCCAGCGCTTGTGAATGTTCTCCAGAATCGCCTGCTGCGCGGGTGTGATCATGCCCCTCTGCCTACCACACGACCGGGCATGACCCCGCGCACGGTGCGCCGGCGGCGCAACGCCACCCGGTCCATGGTGTCGGCGATGCCCAGGCTGCGGCGCAGCGCGGCCACCGAGGCGATCCGGCGGACCACCAGCGGAGCGAAGCCCAGCCGGGCCAGGTAGCGGTTGGCGTCGCGGGAGCCGGCCTGCACCCCGACGACCACATGGGTGATCTCACGGTCTTCGGCATGCCTGACCGCCCCGGTCAGCAGCGCCCGCCCGGCGCCGCGCCTGCGAAACGGCGGAGCGACCAGCAGGTGAGAGATGTAGAGCGTGGTGGTGGGGACCAGCACGCCGATGTGCTCCTCGAGCAGCACCGCGAACCCGACGAGCTGCTCGCTGGCCTCGTCCACCGCCACCAGCACCAGCCGGTCCAGGTCCGACAGCAACGAGCGAAACCGGTCGGCCACGGAGCTCGGGTCACCCTTGCGGCCCCGCCGCCCGACGTGCTCGGTGACGCCGTTCTCGACGGTGAGGGAGATGAGATCGTTGACGTCGGAGAGCACGGCTGGCCTGACCCGCAGGTTGCCTCTCGACACATCCGCTCCCGATTTCGAGTTGATCCCGACGCTGGGCAGGTGAGGCCGACATACGGCCAACCCGAACGCACCCTAGCGCGCGGGCGACCGGTCCGACAGGGCATTGAGAGGTATTGCGCTGCTAGGAGACTGCCCGTCACCACCTGCGTCACCGAGGGTGACCAGCACCCGATTCGGCAGCGCAGGCGGCGACTCTAGAAGGCGGTGACTCTAGAAGGCGGCACCTCTCTAGAAGGCGGTGACGCTAGGAGGCGGTGACGATCTCCTCACCCAGGTAGGCGGCCCGCACCCGGTCATCAGCCAGCAGTTCGCGGCCGGTGCCGCTGAGCACCAACTCGCCGGTCTCCAGGACGTAGCCCCGGTTGGCCAGCCCCAACGCCTGGGCGGCGTTCTGCTCGACGATGAGGACGGTCACCCCGCTGGTGTTGATCTCACGGACGATGTCGAAGATCTGCTTGACGATCAACGGGGCCAGGCCCATCGACGGCTCGTCCAGCAACAGCAGCCGGGGCTTGCCCATCAGCGCGCGCCCGATCGCCAGCATCTGCTGCTCGCCGCCGGACAACGTGCCGGCGGGCTGCTTGATGCGCTCGCGCAGCCGCGGAAAGAGCTCCAGGACATGCTCGAACACCTGCGTGTCCGGCCGCTTGAACCGGAAGGCGCCCATCTCCAGGTTCTCGTGCACCGTCATGCGCGGAAACACCCGACGGCCTTCGGGAACGTGGCAGATGCCCATGCTGATCAGCTTGTGGGCCGGAATGCCGTCGATCCGCTCACCGTCGAACCTGATCTGCCCGAGGGAGGGGCTGAGCATGCCGGACACCGTCTTCTGAGTGGTGGTCTTGCCCGCGCCGTTGGCGCCGAGCAGGGCCACCACCTCACCCTCGTTGACCTCGAAGCTGATCCCTTTCAGAGCCCTGATCGCGCCGTAGCGGACCTCGATGTCATCGACCTGCAGCAGCGCCTCGCTCACGTCGGCAGTCCCCCTCTGTGGTGTTCGTGCTCGTGCTCGTGGTCGTGCTGGTGCTCGTGGTCGTGCTCGTCTGAGGCTTCCTGCGGCGCCTGGCCGACCAGTTCGTCCAGCGAGGTCGCGGTGTCGATCCGGTGCAGTTCGGGCTGGGTCAGGTCCATCTCGGAGACCTCGTCGGCCGGGGTGCCGAGATAGGCAGCGACCACCTCCGGGTCGCGCTGGATCTGCTCCGGAGTCCCCTCGGCGATCTTCTGGCCGAAGTTGAGCACGATGATCCGGTGCGCGATCGACATCACCAGCTTCATGTCGTGCTCGATCAGCAGCACGCTGACGCCGTCCTCGACGTTGATGCTCTGGATCAGGGTCGCCAGCTCGCGCTTCTCGGCCGGGTTGGTGCCGGCGGCCGGCTCGTCCAGCAGGATCACCCCGGGCTGGGTTCCCAGCGCCCGGGCGATCTCGAGCCGGCGCTGCTCGCCGTAGGCCAGCGAGCCGGCGATGTCGTTGGCCCGCCGTTCCAGGCCGACCCGGCGCAGCAGGATGTAGGCGGCCTCGGTGCTCTCCCGCTCCTCCCGGCGCTGGCGCGGTAGCCCCAGCATCGCCGAGATCGGCCCGGACTTCTGGCGCGTCTCGATGCCGACCTTGACGTTCTCCAGTGCCGTCAGCGCCGGGAACAGCCGGATGTTCTGAAACGTCCGGGCCACCCCCAGCCGGTTCACCAGATGGGTCTTGAGGCCGATCACGCTGGTCGCGGAGTCCCCGGCCCGGGCCCGCACCTCGATGCTGCCCTCCTGCGGTGTGTAGACACCGGTCAGGGAGTTGAACAGCGAGGTCTTGCCCGCGCCGTTCGGCCCGATCACCGCCAGGATCTCACCGCGGTGCATCTGCAGCGAGATGTCGTTGAGGCTGGTCACCCCGCCGAAGCGCAAGGTGACGTTGCGGACGTCGAAGATCACGTCCGAACCGGCGGTGGGCAGCTCGGAGGAGGTGGCCGAGTCGTTCATCGTCGTGGTCATCTGGCTGCCCCCTCGCGGACCGGAACGTCCTTGGCTTCTCGCTCGCTCGATCTCTCATGCAGCCCGGACAGCTCGACCGCTCGACGGCGGGCCGGCAGCACGCCGCCGGGACGGAAGATCATCATCAGCAGCACCACGGCGCCGATCCACATCTGCCGGTCTGCCGCGGGCACCTGGTCCTTGAGGAACTCCGGCAGCCAGGTCAGCAACGCCGCGCCGGCGATCGCGCCGGGCAGCGAGCCCATGCCGCCGAACACCACGTAGGCGACCACCAGGATCGAGTTGTTCAGCAGGAAGTTGTCCGGGGTGAAGAACCCGACCTGGCTGGCGAAGAACACCCCGGCGATTCCCGAGGTCGACGCGCCGATGGCGAAGGCCAGCAGCTTGACCCGGAAGGTGTTGATGCCGGTCGCCTGGGCGGCCACCTCGTCCTCGCGGATCGCGGCCCAGGAGCGCCCGATCCGGGAGTGCTCCAGCCGGCGGAAGGCCAGCAGCAGCACCACCACGAACACCAGCAGCAGGTACCAGTACTGCAGCTGGTTCAGGCCCCAGGTGATCGACACCGGGCCGAAGTCGATGACCGGGTGCGGCACCTGGGTGGTCGGACCCTGGCTGCCGTTGGTGACCCGGTCGCCGTTGACCGCCACGATCCGGATGATCTCACCGAAGCCGAGGGTCACGATCGCCAGGTAGTCACCGCGCAGCCGCAGGGTCGGAGCCCCCAGGGCAAGACCGGCCAGCAGGCAGATCACCACCGCGAACGGGATGGCCAGCAGCGGGCTCATGTTGAGCCAGGACGGCGGCTTGACCGGCAGCGACCCCACCAGGTAGGCGGTGGTGTAGGAGCCGATGGCGTAGAAGGCGATGAATCCCAGGTCGAGCAGGCCGGCCCAGCCGACCACCACATTCAGGCCGATCGCCAGCAGCACGTAGATGCCGATCTGGGAGACCAGCACCGACTGCCAGAAGCCGTTGGCAGTCGGCGGGTAGAACAGCGCGAGCGCGACCGCGATCATGACGCCGCTGCGCACCGCGCCGGGCGCGGTCAGCAACGCTGAGCTCGCCGAACGCCCGGAGCTGACGGCGTCCGGGTCGACCTCGGCCGTCCGCTCGGCGTGCCGAGGGGCGGTCGCGGCGATGTAACCGCCGGCGCCGATCAGGAACAGCGCCGCGCAGGTGCCCCAGCCGCCCGCGCCGAGGTTCTGCCAGGGGCCGGTCGCCCCGTCCACCTCGTCCTTGGCTGCCAGGGAGCTGATGCGGTACAGGGTCAGGACGGTGAGCGCCACGCCTGCCCAGCCCACCGCGAGGCCGGCCCAGCCCAGTGGCCGGATCCGCAGGTAGGAGGCCGCGCCGCTGAGCGCCAGGCTGGTCGCGAACAGCGCCCAGCCGAGCCAGAGCAGGTACTGCGAGGCGATCGGGGCCAGGCCCGAGTTGCGGAACAGGCTGCTGGTGTCGATGAGGGTGGCGTTGTAGTTCTCCGGTGAGAACCAGGCCGAGGTGCTCATCGAGATGAGTCCGAGCACGGCGCCGATGAGCACCAGCGGCAGTCCGGGGCGCCAGCCGAGCACGCGGTTCAGCGCACCCCGGGTGTTGGCGACCTGGGCACGCGACATGGCCGTCACCAGGCCCGCCGTCATGAGCACCAGGTAGCCGACGATGCAGACGTAGACGCCCAGCGAGTGGTCAGCGCCACCGGCCCGTTCGATCACCGCGCTGTGAGAGAGGTAGGCGATTGCGGCGGCGATGACGCTGAGCGCCGCCGCGGCCCAGCCGAAGTTGCGCAGGCCGGTCACGATCGCGGCGCCGATCAGCAGCGCGATCACCACCAGTTGCGCCCAGGCCAACCCGCCGAAGAACGCCGAGGCCAGCGGTGCGAGGCCGTTGGTGTTCGCGACCACTTCGGCCACCGTGGCGAACTTGGCGTCGTCGATCTGGTCGGCCCAGTGCATCAGCGTCTGGGACGCGATCACCGTCAGCAGGCCCGCGGTCAGCGGCCAGACGCCGGGCCGGGTGAGGAACGGGACCACCTTCGGCCAGAAGCTGATCGCCAGGAACAGCAGCACCCCGAGCGCCAGGAACACCAACACCCGAGGCGTGAAGAGGCCCTTCTTGATGGCGAACCAGAAGTTGCCGAAGCTGCCTTCCTGCGGGCCCCACATCAGTGACAGCACCAGCGCGCCGGCCAGGCAGGCGCCCAGCCTGCCGAGCATGTCCATGGGCCGGGTCACGCCGGCGGGGCGGGTCATGCCGCACGCCCCAGACGTTCGCCGAGAATGCCGGTCGGACGGAACATGAGCACCAGTACGAGCACCACGAATGCCACGACGTCAGTCCATTTCGTATCGATGTTGACCACGGGGACCAGGTTCTCGACGATACCCAGCAACAGGCCGCCGATCATCGCGCCGCGGATGTTGCCGATTCCGCCCAGCACCGCCGCCGCGAAGGCCTTGACGCCGGGAATGAAGCCCATCGTGTTGCCGAAGCTGAAGTTGAGCCCGAACAGGAAGCCGGCGGCGCCGCCGAGCAGGCCGCCGATGACGAAGGTCCGCGAGATGGTCTTGTCGATGTCGATGCCCATCAGCGCAGCGGTCGGGGCGTCCTCGGAGATCGCCCGGATGCTGCGACCGAGCTTGGTCAGCGTGACCAGCCGGTCGAGGAAGATCATCATGGCCACCGCCGAGGCGACGATGACGATCTGCAGGACCCGGACCTCGGCGCCGAACGGCTTGAAGATCACCGCGTTCTGGTCGAAGAACTCCGGGAAGCTGTTGGAGGTCAGCCGGCCGAACAGCTTGCCGAAAAGCTGGGAGAGGAAGAACGAGGCGCCGATCGCGCTGATCAGGAACGCCAGCTTGGGCGCCCCTCGCTTTCTCAACGGCCGGTAGGCCACCCGCTCCAGAGCCCAAGCGATGACGGCGGCCAGCAGGGCGCCCGAGACCATCCCCGCGAGCAGCACCAGGGGCACCGCCCAGGACGGAGTCGCCTTGCCGTCGCCCACGAGCAGATGCACGATCGCATAACTGCCGAAGGCGCCTGACATGAACACCTCGCTGTGCGCGAAGTTGATCAGTTGCAGCACTCCGTACACGAGGGTGTAGCCCAGCGCGATCAAGGCGTACATCGATCCCCGGGTCAGCCCGAGGATCAGGTAGTTCATGAAGTCGGTCACGCTTCATACCTTCCGGCAGGACGACTGATGGTTATGCGGACTCACAGATGAGGGGCGCGCCATCCGGCTAAGCCGAGATTCCCGCGCCCCTCATCCGGGGTCACTGCTTTACAGAGCTAGCCCGGGTTAGGCCTGGTCCTGCATCTTGCCCAGCATCACGATCTTGCCGTCCTTCTGGGTGTAGAGGTTCACCGTCGCGTTGGCGACCTCTCCGTTGTCCGCGAACTTGAGCTGGGTGGTGATGCCGGGGATGTCGAGCTTGTCGATCTCCTCGACAACGGACTTACGGGTCGGGTTGCCGTTGGTGGTCTTCACGGCCGCCTTGAGCGCCGCGATCAGCGCGTTGGTGGCGTCGTAGGACTCCGGCGAGTAGGTCGAGGGCGGGGTGTTGAACATCTTCTCGTACGCCTCGGCGAACGCCTTGGACTCAGGTGCGGTGGTGGCGTCCTGGCAGCCGCAGGCGAAGTACCAGCCGTTGCCGGCAGCGCCGGCGCCGCTGGTGAACACCGAGGACTTGCCACCGTTGCCGGTCATCTTCAGGCCCTTGTAGCCGGAGGCGGCCAGCGCCTTGGCGAACAGCGCCGACTGCGCGTCGTAGCCGCCGTAGAAGAGCGCCTCAGCCTTGGACTGGGTCACCCGCTGGGCGATGGCGCCGTAGTCCTGGGTGTTGGCAGCCACACCCTGGTTCGTGATCTTCACGCCCTTTTCGGTCAGGGTCTTGCGCACGACGTCGGCCACACCCTTGCCGTAGGTGCTGGTGTCATCGACGACGAAGACGGTCTTGAACTTCTTGGCCAGCCACTCGGCGAGCTGAGTGCCCTCGACGCCATCGGTCGGGACGACCCGGTGGAAGGTGGTGAAGCCGGAGGAGGTCAGGGTGGCGTTGGTGGCCGAACCGCTGATCAGGCCCATGTTGGCCGCGGCGTAGGTCTTGCCGGTGGCCGAGGTCGGTCCGGAGAACGCCGGGCCGACGACACCGAGGATGTCGGCGTCCTGCAGCAACTTCGCGGCGGCGGCCGGCGCCTTGTCGGCGGTGCCGACGTCATCGGACTCGACCATCACGAGCTTGAAGCCGAGGTCGCCCTTGTCGTTGGCCTCCTTGACGGCCAGCCGGGAGCCGTTGGCCTCGTTGATGCCGAGCTGCTGGTTGTCACCGGACAGCGGGCCCTGCCAGCCGATCTTGTAGGTCTTAGAGGCGTTGCCCCCGGGGTTGTTGCCCGTGCTACCGCCAGGGAGGCCGGGGCCCTCGTTGTCGTCACTGCTGTTGGAGCAGGCACTGAGTGCCATGACTCCCGCTACGCCGATGGCAGCGATTTTCGCCAGGGAACTAGTCCGCACTGACGTCTCCTCCTCATGCTCGTGCCTCGAATAGGCCGTGATGGTGCTTCGCGTGGACGTTACGAACCCGGTGCTGGAAATATTTACCGTGTCAGGTTCGTTGTCGGTGCACGCTAGCCTGAGTTCCGCCGCAGATGGATGGCATCTGTATTAACTGTTGTAGGTCGTAACCAAATCGCGTCCCGCGGGTTTCTACATTTAACAGAACTCCGGACATACTCCACGGGCCCGGTGACTGACCGACTACTCTGTGATTTCGCCAGAGCATTCTCAGCCGTGCCCCGTCTCTGCCAACACCACCTCGGCGACGGTTCGCATAGAGGTGCGCTTGTCCATCGCGGCCCGCTGGATCCAGCGAAAGGCCTCCGGCTCGGACAGCCGGTGCTCGGCCATCAGGACGCCCTTGGCGCGCTCGATCAGCTTGCGGGCCTCCAGCCGGTCCTGCAGCCCCGAGACCTCAGCCTCCAAGGCCTTGATCTCGGCGAACCGGCTGGCAGCCATCTCGATCGCCGGCAGCAGGTCGCGCTTGTGGAACGGCTTGACCAGGTAGGCCATCGCGCCGGCGTCGCGGGCCCGCTCGATCAGGTCACGCTGGCTGAAGGCGGTCAGGATGACCACGGGCGCGATCCGGGCGGCCGCGATCTGACCGGCCGCGGTGATCCCGTCCATCTTCGGCATCTTGACGTCGCAGATCACCACGTCCGGGCGCAGCTCGGTGGCCAGCTGCACCGCTTTCTCACCGTCGGCCGCCTCGCCGACGACCTCGAAGCCCTCTTCCTGCAGCATCTCGCGCAGGTCGAGCCGGATCAACGCCTCGTCCTCGGCGATCAGCACGCGCCGGGCGCCGGGCTGTTCGCGGGGTGCTGCCTGCTCGCTCACGCCAGAGACTTCCAACCTTGAGTCGGTTCGGTGCCGCTCAGCCGAGAACCGCCGCGGCTGCGCGGTGCTGAGCCTATCGGGCTAGACTTCCGTCCGGCTCAAGCCCCTGTGATGGAATGGCAGACATGGTGGACTCAAAATCCATTGCCGCAAGGCGTGTGGGTTCAAATCCCACCGGGGGCACCACGACGGCCGGCCGGTCCTAGGCCGGCGCGGTCGGTTCAACGCCGCAGCCCTGGCGGCTGGCGCCGCCAGGGCTGACAGCCAGGCGGCTGAGGCCACTAGCTCTGACAGCCAGGCGGCTGACGCCGCGGGTTACGGGCTCACGTGCCCAGTCGACTGAGCACGCCCGGAGTCTCCGCCGTGCGGCCCGCCTCGCTTACGATGGACACGCACCATTTAGTCCGATTAGGCCGCATATGCTGGTTGGAATCGCGCAGCTCATTCGGATTCAGATCGCTGTCAGCGCTGCCCGCCGCCGCCGGTCCAGAAGGGGATGACCGGATGACGGTTCGTGTCGTGGTCTGCGCCAAGCAGGCGATCACCCGCGAGGGCCTGCGCACCATGCTCGGCGAGGCGCCGGACGTCTCGGTCGTGAGCCTGGCAAGCGACGGCCGCGGCAGCCTCGCCGCCTGGCGTGCCACTCGGTCAGACCTGGTGGTCCTGGACCTTCCCGAGGCCAGGGACGAGCTCAGCGACGCGATCCGGTTGTTCCGCGCCGACGGGGCGGCCCGGTCGCCGGTCATCGCCGTCTGCCATGACCGGCGCCCAGCCACGACCAGCGCCCTGCTGGACTCCGGCGCCTGCGGGGTGCTCGCCGATGACGTCGAGGCCACGGAGATGGCGCTGGCCGTGCGGACCGCCGCCCAGGGCGAGCTCTACCTGACCCCGCGCCTGGTGAGCGGCCTGATCGACTGGCTGCGGGCCGGCGCCGCCAGCGTGGAGCACGACCTCAAGCCGCGGACGGCGAGCCTGACCCCGCGAGAGCGTGAGGTGCTGGTGACCCTGGCCGGCGGCAAGTCGCTGGAGGACACCGCCAAGGCGCTGTTCATCAGCAACGCCACCGTGCGCACCCACGTCTACCGGATCCGGCACAAGCTGCGCGCGCGCGATCGCGCCGAACTGGTCTCACTGGCCTTCCGGGCCGGCATGGTGCGCTCGGCTGAGCTCGTCTGAACCGGCCCGCAGGCCGAGCAGCGCGGCCAGCAGGGCGCCCAGCCCCCCGGCCAGCGTGACGGTGTAGCCGGCGTTGCCGCCCAGCCAGTCCACCACGTGGCCGGTCAGCAGCTGCCCGGCCGCGGTTCCGGTCACCAGCGCCGAGCCGGTCCAGGCCAGCGCCTCGGTCAACCGCTGCGGCTCCGCCCGCGCCTCGGCCAGGCTGATGGCCAGGATGATCGTCGGCGCCACGCCGAGGCCGGCGGTGAAGCCGAGCGCCAGCAACGGCGCCGGGCTGTGCGCGAACAGCATCGGCCACACGGCCGCCGACAACAGCCCGAGCACCAGGTAGAGCTGGCGGAGCATGGACCCCGAGGTGGCCCGGCCGATCAGCGCGCCGCCGATGGTCGAGCCCAAGGCGTAAGCCGCCAGCACCCACCCGCCGAGCTGGGTGCGGCCGGACTCCAGCGCGACCGCGATGGTGGCCACGTCGAAGGCGCCCAGGTAGACCCCGACGAAGACCAGCACGGCCAGGACCGCCGGCACTCCCGGCGGAACCAGGCTGACGCCGGGCGCCCGGCCGCCCGTCCGCGGCGCCACCGGCGGCTCGGTCCGGCGCTGCAGGGCAAGCACCACCGCGGCCACCGCGCCGGCCGCCGAGGCGACCAGCAGCGGCGCGGCGGGAACCAGCCACACCGCCAGGAAGGTGGCCAGTGGCGCGCCCACGGCGATGACGGCGGCGTCGATCATGGACTCCATCGCGAACGCGGTGCGCAGGGTCGGGCTGCCGCGATAGATCGCCGACCACCGCGCCCGGACCATCGAGGACACCAGCGGATTCGACGCTCCGGCCAGCACGGCGAGGCTGACCTGCAGCTCGACCGGGGCCTCGGCCAGCACCGACGCGACCAGGCCGAGCACGGCGGGCAGGTAGACCAGGGCCTGGGCGAGCAGCATCAGATGCTGGCCCCGCCGGTCGGTCTGCCTGGACAGCAGCGGCGCGAAGACCGCGGTGGCAAGGGCGTTGGCGCCGGTCAGCACGGTGGCCAAGGTGTAAGAGCCGCCCTGCCCCACGACCAGCAAGATCACGCCGAGTGAGCTCATCGCCAGGTCGAAGCGGGCGAGCACTCCGGTCGCGGCGAACCTCGCCGCACCCGGATGACGCAGGATGGTGGAGTAGGGGCCTAGCAAGACGCCTCCTCTCCGCGAACCGGTCGAATACCGGGCAACCCTAGAAGCTCGTTCCCGAATAAGGCAGGCGGCTGACGCCGAAGAGCTCATCGGCGTCGGCCAGCGAGCCCGGCAGCAGCTCGACGGCCCGGCCGGCGCGAGCGAGCTGCCACCACTTGGTCCCACCCAGGTAGGCAGCGGCCAGCGCCGCCACCCCGACCGCGATCCCGGCCGGCTCGGCGGTGCGCGCCGCGCCCGAACCGCTGATCCGGTACCGGCCGGTGTTGGCGGGAAGGACCGGGTCCTCGACCTCGATCACCACCGACCCGCCGGGGCGGTAGCCGCGCGCGCCCAGGGCCGCGGCCACGTCCACCAGCCGCAGCCAGGCCTCGTCCCGCAACTGGACCTCGCGCAGCGCCCGGGCGTCGGTGAGCAGCATCGGCAACGGGTCGTCGGCCGGCAACGTCGCGAACTCCAGGACGTCCACCAGGTCCAGGCTGAGCAGATGCCGCATCAGCCCCAGGTAGGCCGCGGCCGAGTGCGCGACGAAGTCCTCCACGACCACGGTCCGCTGATGACTGCCCAGCCACCGCTCGGGCTCGGTCGGCCGGTACAGGACGAAGCCGTCCTCGTGGCCGGGATCACCGTGCACCGCCCGGTAGGGCTTGATCGGCTCGGCCTGCTGGGCGAGGTGATGCAGCAACCACCAGCCCTCCGGCCGGCAGATCGAGCCGTTCCAGGCGGCGGGCTCGTAGATGCCGGCCAGCAGCCGGCTGGCATCGGGCTGATCGGCCAGCCGGATCAGCCCGCTGGGCGCCGCGCCCTCCCGCAGCCGGGCCTGGTCGCGGATCAGCCGGCCGCTGGCGGCGGTGGTGGCGATGGCGTAGCCGAACCGCTCGTAGATCCCCGCCTCGGACGCGCAGAGCGAGGCTGTGATCTCACCCCGGCGTCGGCAGTCGGTCAACTGGCCCACCAGGAGCTCGGTCATGATCCCGCGCCGGGTGTGGGTGGGAAGCACTCCCACGTGGGTGACCGCCGCGTGCGGCACCCGCGCTCCGCCCGGAACGGTCAGCCAGCTGGTGTAGGAGTCCGCGCAGCCGACCAGCTCGCCGCCGTCGAAGGCCCCGAGGAAACGCCCGGGCTCCAGTCCGGGCACGGGGTCGATACTCCCCAGCGGCGGCAGGCCGACCATCGAGCGCCAGAACACCCGGCAGGCGGCGGTGAGCTCGTCCCGCTCGGTGAGCGTCCGGAACTCGACGCTCACGAGCGGTGTCCCCCGGCGCCGGCGGCCCAGCTCACCTGAGCTGACCGGTCTCGGCGGGGACGAGGCGGATCATCGTCCAGGACACCGGTGGCAACTGGGCGCTCAGCTGCCGGTCGGCCAGCTGGTGGGCGGTGCTGACCTGCGGGACGACCCGGTCCGGGCAGCTCTCGGTGTTGGTCTCACCCAGCGCGCCGCCGCCCAGCTCGACGTGCTCCACCACCCGCATGGGCGGCAGCGCCGCCAGCGCGACCTGCAGCGTCATCGGCTCGTCGCTGTGCCGGTTCACCGCGAAGAGGCAGATGCTGCCGTCCTCAGGGTCACGGGTGGCCAGCACGTCGGCTGCCGGCACGCCGCCGTAGGTGCTCGAGTCCAGGGTCTCGGTGCGCGGCTCCACCCGTAGCACCTCGCCGCGGGCATGCCGGGCGATGAGCGCGAACGGATGAAAGATGGTCTGGCGCCAGGCCGCCGAGCCGGGCTCGGCGCGGATCGGCGCCACGACGTTGACCAGTTCGGACAGGCACGCCATGCTCACCCGGTCGCTGTGGCGCAGCAGGCTCATCAGCAGGCTGGCCAGCACCACGGCGTCCTCGACGGTGTAGGTGTCCTCGAGCAGCCGTGGCGCGATCGCCCAGTCCAGGTCCTTCTCGACGAACCGGCTCTCGTACCAGAGGTTCCACTCGTCGAAGGACACGTTCAACTTCTTCTTCGACCGCTGCTTGGCGCCGACGTAGTCAGAGGTGGCCACCGCCGCGTCGATCAGCTGCTCGAGCACCAGCCCGGAGGCGAGGTAACCGGTGCGGTCGTTCTCGATCGGCTCGAAGTAGGCGTGCAGCGAGACGTGATCGACGTACTCATAGGCGTGTTCGAGAACGGTGGCCTGCCAGCTGCCCATCGTCGGCAGGTGCCGCCAAGCGCTCGCGCAGGAGACCAGCTCGATGCTCGGGTCGATCTTGCGCATCGCCTTGGCGGTCTCGGCAGCGGCCAGGCCGTACTCGACGGCGGACTTCTGCGCGATCTGCCAGGGGCCGTCCTGCTCGTTGCCCAGGCCCCAGAGCTTGACGCCGTACGGCTGGCGGACACCGTGGGAGATGCGTAGGTCGGAGTACTTCGTGCCCGAGTCGAAGTTGGTGTACTCCAGCAGGTTGCAGGCGTCGGCTACCCCCCGGGTGCCCAGGTTGACCACCATCATCGGCTCGACGTCGGCGACGCGCGTCCAGCTCATAAACTCGTTGAGGCCGAAGGTGTTGGGCTCCAGCTGCCGCCAGGCCAGCTCCAGCCGGGTGGGCCGCTGCGACACCGGGCCGACGCTGTCCTCCCACTCGAAGCTGGAGACGAAGTTTCCGCCCGGATAGCGCGCCAGCGTGACACCGAGCTCGCGGACGAGCTCGGTGACGTCTTGGCGCAGGCCGGCGTCGTCGGCCTTGGGATGACCCGGCTCGTAGATCCCGCCGTAGACGCAGCGGCCCATGTGCTCCACCAGCACGCCGAACATCCGTGCCGGCACCGGCGCGATGGTGAAGTGCGGGTCCAGGGTGACGTCGCAGATCGTCATACTTCCTCAATTCCTTGTCGATGTGCCGTGCTGGCGCTGACTGCCCAGCCCGGAGAACGCGCTTCGGCCTGATCGGCGACCCACCGCTTGGCAAGGTCGCGGCCGATCTCGCAGACGACCTCGACCAGCTTCACCAGGTCGGCGGAGCCGGTGTCGTAATGCAGGACGCAGGCGCGTAGCACCACGCCCTCACGCAGCCGGGTGCTGGTGAGAAAAACCCGGCCGTCGGTTTGCACCGCGGCCTCGATCGCGCGGTTGAGGCGGCTCATCCCGTCCTGCTCGCCGACGCCCGGCGCGAGGAAGCGGAAGGTGACGACCGACAGGCTGAGCGGCGCCATCAGCTCCAGCTCCGGCGAGTCCTCGATGAGCTGGGCCAGTTCGCGGGCGAGCTCGAGATGCCTGCCGATCAGCTCGCGCAGGCCGCGGCGTCCCAGCTGCCGCAGCACCATCCAGAGCTTGAGCGCCCGGAAGCCACGGGTCTGCTGGAATCCGAACTGGGCGAAGTCCAGCCCACCGACCCCCACGCCCGGCTCCGTGTGCAGGTAGGCCGGCACGTAGGCGAACGTCCGGCGCAACAGCTCGCCGTCGCGGACCAGCGCGCAACCGCACTCGATCGGAACCGAGAGCCACTTGTGCGGGTCGATGGTCAGCGAGTCCGCCCGCGACAGGCCGTCAAAGGCCGCAGCGACCTGCGGATGCACGCTGGCCAGCGCGCCGTAGGCGCCGTCGACGTGCAGCCAGAGCCCATAGCGCTGGCAGACATCGGCGATCTGCGCCAACGGGTCGATCGCGCCGGAGTTCACCGTTCCGGCGCTGGCCACCACGCAGAACGGCCTCGCGCCCCGGCTCAGGTCCTGCTCGATGGCCCGGGTCAACGCGCCGACATCCAAACGGTAATCGTGATCGACCTCGACCTTGCGCAGCGACGAGCTGCCCAGTCCCAGCAGCTCGACGGCCTTGCGGACCGAGCTGTGCGCCTGGTCACTGGCGTAGGTCATCAGTCGCCGGCCGTCGGGCGGGCGCGTTCCGTCGCGGCGGACGTCCCAGCCGTCGCGCTCGGCGACCCACTGGCGCGCCGCGGCCAACCCGGTCAGGGTCGCCATGCTGCCGCCGCTGACCAGGACGCCGGCCGCCGCGGCCGGATAGCCCATCAGCTGTTTGAGCCACTCCAGCACGGCGGTCTCCACGTGCAGGGCGGCGATGTCTCCGACGTCGCAGCTGGGATCCTGAGCCGCGGCCAGCAGCTCGGCGAGGATGCCGGCCGGCGCGGGTGCGGAGTTCACCCAGCCGAAGAACCTCGGGTGCCCGTTTCCCATCGGATAAGGCAACACGCTCTCGCGGACTTCGGCGAGCAGCCGCTCGACGGGCACCGGCTCCTCACCGAGTGGCTGGCCGCTTAGTTTCGCGCGCACCGCGTCAGGCATCACCCGGAACACCGGGTCCTCGCGGATGCCGGCCAGGTAGTCGGCCACCACGTCGACCGTCTGATGCGCCAACAGCCGGAACTGCGCGTCGGGCATGGCCGGGCCGATGCCGCCGGTCATGACGCCGGCCTCAGCCGCAGGGCATGCAACCGTTGAAAGGCAGGCAGGTGGTGCTCGAGGTAGCCGGCCAGGGTTTCATCGGCCCTCACATCGACAGCGTCCTCAGCCGGCGGCGCCTGAAACCCGGTCGTCGAGCTGGTCGCGGCATGCCACTCAGAGGTCTGTCGCCAGTCCGCGCGCATGCCTGCTGACCAGCGCAGCGCCTCAGGTCGGAACTCGATGCCCACCTGCTCGCAGTAAGACCGCACGAGCGCCTCGGGCGCCACCAGCAACTCGTTGGCGTCGATCACCGCCGGCGGCCGGTCGCTCAGGCCGGCCACCGCGTCGAACAGCTCAGCCAGCCTGGTGAATCCGACGTCGTCACAACGCAGATCGGGATTGAGCCGAAAGTGCGAGGCGATCGCCTCGGCCGGCTCGCGGATGATGAACGAGTGCCGGACCTCGGCCAGAAAGTCCCGGTCGGCCAGCACCTGCGGATAACGGAAGTCCGTCGTGTCCTTGAAGAACACCGGTTGCCGGCTGGCGACATCGCGCAGCGCGGCGATCACGCCCGCCTCGCTGCGTACCTCCCGCTCACCGATCCGGACCTGGCCGAAGTCGGCCAGCCGCGAGAAGGGCTCGTGGATCACGAGGTAGTCGCCACGCTCGGCGACCATTCTGGAGAACGCCGTCGAGCGGCATCTCGGCGCGCTCCACAGCGCGAGGATGCGCGGAGGTTGCTGCATAGGTGCTCCTGGTGGTCGGTGTGCTCAGCGATCTCAGGTGGCTCGATGGCCTGATGTCGATCCTGACCGGCGCCGGCTCCCCGGTCGTCCCCCCTGCCGCTTAGCTGCCGGCCGTCGCGGTAGCTCCTGCGTTTCACCGGCCGCGAACCGAGCGCTGCGCGGCTGTCGCAGCCGTCAGCGAACAGGCCGACGCCAGTTGGCCGGACCCGGCTCTAGGTTCGAGTTCTCCCCGTGTTCGACAACAGATCGGAACCGCCTGTGACGCTCTCGCCGCAGCCCAGGACCCAGTCGGAACTGGCCGCTTTCGGCGGCAAGGCCGCCGTCACGCAACCGCCGGAAGCCGTGCAGTGGCCGGTGGTGACCGATGCCGATCGGGCCGCCGTGACGCAGGCGCTGGACGGCCGGATGGTCTCGGACTCGGCCGGCCACACGCCGGTCAGCCGGCTGGAGCAGGAGTGGGCGCTGCGCTGCGACAGCGCTGCCTGCGTCGCGACCTCCAACGGCACCACCGCGCTCAGCCTGATCCTGGCCGGCCTGGGGGTAGGCCCCGGCGACGAGGTCATCGTGCCCGCGTTGAGCTTCATCGCCAGCGCCCTGGCCCCGTTGCACCAGCTGGCGGTGCCGGTGTTCGCCGACGTCGACCCGGTGACCTTCTGCCTGGACCCGCAGGCGGTGCGGGCCGCGCTGTCACCACGCACCGCCGCGATCCTGCCCGTCCACCTGCACGGTCAGCCCGCGGACATGACCGCTCTCGGTGAGATCGCGCGACAGCACCAGCTGGCCGTCGTGGAGGACGCGGCACAGGCGCACGGGGCCAGGTATCAGGGCCGGCCGGTGGGCAGCCTAGCAACGGCGGCCGCGTTCAGCCTGCAGGTCACCAAGAACCTGCCGACCTGCGGGGAAGGCGGGCTGATCACCACCGACGACCGGCAGCTGGCGGACCGGATCCGGATGGCCCGCCAGTTCGGCGAGGTGATCGACCCCGCCCAACAGCGCGAGTACGTGTCTCACATTCTGGGCTGGAACAGCAAGATGAGCTCGGTGCAGGCGGCCTTCACGCTCTCCCAGCTCGACCGGTTCGACGACTACGAGCGGGCTCGCCAGCACAACGTGCAGGCCTTTTTGGGCCGGCTGGAGAAGTTGCCCGGGATCGTGGTCCCCCGGGCGGCGCCCGGAACCACCCACGCCTGGCACATCCTCCGGCTCCGCTTCGACCCGGAGGCAGCCGGCTTGGACGGGGTCCGGCCGGCGTCGTTCCGAAGCGTGCTCAGGCGCCTGCTGCGCGCCGAGGGCGTGCCGGTCTCGCGCTACCAATTGATGCCCTTGCCCGAACAGCAGGTGTTCGTCGATCGAATCGGCTTCGGCAAGGGTTATCCCTGGCGGCTGGGATCGCCGCCGCCCAGCGGCGACTATCCGGTCACCCGGGCCGTGATCGAGGACTCGCTGACCATCCAGAAACGGCATCTGAACCCTTCGGCCGGGCCCTCGTTGAGCCAGTACGCCGACGCCTTCGACAAGATCTGGGCCAATCTGGGCGCCGTCGCGGCGATGGCGAGCGGAACGCGCTCATGACCAGCACCGCCCAGCATGCCGACAACATCCGCAGAGCGGTCGTGGAGATGTGCTCCGGGCCGGACGGCGGGCACCTCGGCGGCTCCCTGTCACTGGTCGACATCCTGAGCTGCCTGTACTTCGACGTGCTCGACATCGATCCGCAGCGCCCGGCCGAAGCCACCCGCGACATCTTCCTGCTCAGCAAGGGACACGGCGCGATAGCGCTCTACGCCACCCTCGCCGAGCGCGGCTACTTTCCGGCCGCCGAGCTCGAGGAGTACTGCCGCTCCGGCGGGCGTCTGATGAGCCATCCGGTGGCGGCGGTGCCTGGTGTGGAGCTGCCGACCGGATCACTGGGTCACGGCCTGGCGCTGGGTCTTGGCTTCGCCCTGGCAGCGCGGCTGTTCGGCCCACCACGACGGGTCTTCGTGGTGCTCGGCGACGGCGAGCTGCAAGAAGGCTCCTGCTGGGAGGCCGCCGGCGTGGCCGCCGCGCACGGCGCCGACCAGCTGACAGCGGTGATCGATCGCAATGGCCTGCAACTGGGCGGCAACACCGAGAGCATCGTGACTCTCGAGCCGCTGGCCGAGCGCTGGCGCAGCTTCGGCTGGTCAGTGCGCGAGGTCGACGGCCACGACCAGCAGGCGCTGAGCGCCCACCTCGGCGCCGCGCCGTGGACCCCCGGCCGCCCCAGCGTGCTGATCGCCCACACCGACAAGGGCCATGGGGTGCCCCAGCTGTCAGGCCTGAGGCAGAGCCACTACGTCGTGCTCTCGGCCACCCAGCAGGCCCGAGTCCGGTCCTCGCTGGAATCCTTCCTCAGTGAGGGCGGTGCGTTGCTGTGAGCCCGCGACTGGCCTATCGCGACGCCCTGCTGGCGCTGCTGGCCAGCGACGCCCGCACCGTGTGCCTGGACTCTGACACCGGGCTGTTCACCGGCGCCGACTTCGGCGCCGCCGCCGGGCGCTACCTCGACCTGGGCATCGCCGAGCAGTGCCTGATGGGCGCCGCCGCCGGTCTGGCGGCCGGCGGCGCCAGGCCGTTCGTGCACACCATGGCCACCTTCGCGGCCAGCCGGGCGCTGGAGTTCGTCAAGATCGACATCGCCTACAACGGCCTGCCGGTGCGGATCGCCGCGACCCATGCCGGGGTGTCGGCCGGCCGGCTCGGGCCGACCCATCACGCCCTGGAGGACCTGGCCGTGATGCGGGCGCTGCCGAACATGACGGTGGTGGTGCCCGGCGACGCCGAGCAGGTCGTGGCGCTGCTGGAGCAGGTCGTCGACCTGCCCGGCCCGGTGTACCTGCGGCTGGACCGGGGCGCGGCCGAGCCGCTGCCGCACCCGATGCCCGCGCCGGTGCTCGGCCGGATCCAGGTTCTGTCGCCAGGTGGCGAGGTGGTGCTGGCGGCCATCGGCCCGCAGCCGCTGGCCGCCACGCTGGCCGCGGCCGCGCTGCTGCGCGAGGACGGCGTGGGAGTCACCGTGCTGCACGTCCACACGCTGGCGCCCTTTGACACCGAGGCCTTTCTGCACGCCGTCGCCCCGGCCTCGCTGGTGGTCAGCGTCGAAGCGCACTGGATCATCGGCGGCCTCGGCTCGACGCTGGCTGAGGCGCTGTGCGCCGCCGCTCCGCGCCGCCTGCTGCGCGTGGGCATCCCCCGCGCCTTCGTGTCGCTGGTCGGCAGCGAGCGCGAGATCCTCGCCCATTACGGCGTCAGCGGCGAGGCGATCCACCAGCAGGTGCTGGGCGAGCTCGGGCTGGGCCCGCCAGTCATCACGCCATCCGGACCCCCTCACCGCCAACCCCACCCCACCTTCTGAGGAGCACTTCGTGACCACGCCCTGCCCTGAATGCCAGAGCCCGTTGACGTTGCCGGCCGAGCCGACGCTCAACGAGATCGTCGAATGCCTGGACTGCCGCGCCGAACTCGAAGTGGTCGCCACCAGCCCCCTGCTGCTCGCGCTCGCCCCGGAGATCGAGGAGGACTGGGGCGAATGAGGACTGCCTCGGCGCAAGCGCCGGTAGCCGTCCTGGCCTCGCGGGTCCGCTCCGATGAGAAACGCCTCTTCGCGGCCCTGACACGCCGCGGCGTGCCCTACGTCCAGCTCGACACCCGCGAGCTGCGGATGCCCGACACCCCGGTGGGCGCCCCTGTCTATCGGGCGGTGCTCAACCGCGAGATCAGCCTGAGCCGCGCGGTGTACGCGGCCCGCTCGCTGGAGATTCAGGAGCTACCCATGGTCAATTCGGCACACGCGATCGAGATCTGCGGCGACAAGTGGCGGACCAGCCTCCAACTGCGCCGGCACGGCGTCGCCACGCCGGACAGCTGCCTGGCGCTCAGCCCGCAGGCGGCGCTTGCGGCGATGCTGGAGCTGGGCTTTCCGTTGGTCGTCAAGCCGCTCACCGGCTCATGGGGGCGGCTCGTCACGCCGGTTCGGGACCTGGCGACTGCCGAGATCGTGCTCGACTACATCGCCGCGCTGCCGGGGCCCCAAGCGCACCTGGTCTACCTGCAACGCCTGGTGGCCAAGCCCGACCGGGACCTGCGGGTGATAGTCATCGGCGATCAGGCCGTCGGAGCGATCTACCGGCGCAGCGATCAGTGGCGCACCAACGTCGCGCTCGGCGGCCAGCCGATGGCCTGCCCGTTGACCGAGGAGATGGCGCAGCTGGCCCGCGCGGCAGCCCGCGCGGTGGGCGCGGCGGTCGCGGGGGTCGACCTGATCGAAGGCGCCGACGGCCAGCTCACCGTGCTGGAGGTCAACGCCGGCGTGGAGTTCGGCGGCTTCCAACAGGCGCACGGGGACTCCCTGGAGCTGGCCGAGCTGATCGTCGACCACCTGCTGGCGATCTCGGACGAACCCGTCCTCGCCGGAGCCCGGTCATGATCAGGGCGGCGATCGTCGGAGGCTCTGGCTACATCGGCGGCGAGCTGCTGCGGCTGCTGTCGTCTCATCCGCACGTGGAGGTCGTGGCCTGCACCTCGCGACGGCTGGCCGGGCGCCGGGTGGACGGGGCGCATCCGAACCTGCGCGGCAGCACCGAGCTGAGCTTTGTCGACGACCGTGAGCTGGACAGCTACGACGTCGTGCTGCTGGCCACGCCGCATGGCGTGAGCGTCGAGCGGCGAGCGGAGTTCGAGGCGCTGGCGCCGGTGACCGTGAACCTCTCGGCGGACTTCCGGCTGGCCGACCCAGCCGCCTACCGGCGGCATTACGGCAAAGCCCATGCCGATCCGGACGCGCTGGGCAGCTACGTCGTCGGGCTCGCCGAGCTGCACCGGGACGCCCTCGCCGGCGCCGACCGGATCAGCATCCCCGGCTGCATGGCGACCGCGGCCATCCTGGCGCTGCACCCGCTGGTCCAGGCGGGGCTGATAACCGGGTCCGTCCAGGTGGATGCCCGCACCGGTTCCAGCGGTTCCGGCGCCTCGACCGCCGCCGGCAACAGCCATCCCGAACGCAGCGGCTCGATGCGGGTGTTCGCCCCGACCGAGCACCGCCACCAGGCCGAGGTCGAACAGGCCATCGGCCTGCCGGTGCGGATGAGCGCGACCGGCGTCAACGCGGTGCGCGGCGTACAGGTGCTGTGCCACTGCGTTCTGGCCGACGGCGTCACCGAGGCCCAGGTCCGCCAGGCCTACCGCGCCAGCTACGCCGCAGAGCCGTTCATCCGGCTCGTCGCTCACCGCCGCGGCTGGTACCGCTATCCCGAACCCAAGCTGCTGAGCGGCTCCAACTACTGCGACGTCGGCTTCGCCCTCGACCGCGAGGGAGGCCGGCTGGTCGCCATCGCCGCGCTGGACAACCTCGTCAAGGGCGGCGCCGGCAACGCCGTCCAGTCACTCAATGTCCGCTACGGCTGGCCCGAGCAGGCCGGTCTCGGCTTCACCGGGCTGCACCCGAGCTAAGGAGAGCTGTCATCGACATCTTGGTCGCCAAATGCGGAGGCGCGGTAGCCCTTGAGCCGGACGCCCTCTGCCGTGACGTCGCGGCGCTGATCAGCGCCGGCGTCCCGGTGGTGCTCGTGCACGGCGGTTCGGCCGACATCGACCGGCTGGCCGAGCGGCTGGGGCAGCCCCACCGCAGGCTGGTCGCTCCGGACGGCCTCAGCACCCGCCACACCGATTCAGAGGCGTTGCAGACGCTGATCCTGGGCCTGTGCGGGATCACCAAACCCCGCCTGCTGAGCGCCTTGCAGGCCGCCGGCGTGCCGGCCGTCGGGCTGACCGGCATCGACGCCGGGCTGGTGCGGGCTCGGCGCAAGAGCGCCCACCGCGTGGTGCGCGACGGCCGGGTGGTGATCGTGCGGGACAACCACAGCGGCCGGATCGAGCGGGTCGACGCGCGAGTGCTGCGCAGCCTGCTCGCGGCCGGGCTGGTTCCGGTGATCTCACCGCCGGCCCTGGCCGAGGACGGCGCGGCGGTCAACGTCGACGCCGACCGGGTCGCCGCGGCGGTGGCCGCCGCGCTGGACGGCGCCACCTTGCTCCTGCTGACCGACACCCCCGGCGTGCTCGCCGATCCGGGCGACAGCGGCTCGACGATCAGCGAGCTGACCCTGGACCCAGACGCGCTGCCCGACTGCGCCGGTGGCGGCATGCGGATGAAGTTGAACGCCGCGGGCGAAGCGCTGCGCGCTGGCGTCGGCCGGGTGGTGATCGGCGACGGCAGGCCCGAGCGGCCGATCCGCCAGGCGCTGGACAACCAGGGCAGCACCAGGGTCACCCTGGCGCCGGCCGGCGGTCACGGGGGTCTGCGATGACCGAGCCCGCAGCGATGACCCAGTCCACAGCGATGACCCCGTCCGCAGCGATGACCGAGCCCACAGCGGCGCCTGACGATGCCACGGCGATCGAGCTGGTGCGGCAGATGGTGCAGATCGCCTCACCGTCCGGGCACGAAGGCGAGCTTGCCGCGTTCGTGTGCCAGGCGATGACCGATCTCGGATTCCGCGCCGGCGTCGATGCCACTGGCAACGTCTGCGGCAGCATCGAGCGCGGACCGGGGCCCACGGTGATGCTGCTCGGCCACCTCGACACCGCCGGTGACCCGCTGCCGACGAGCATTCGCGACGGGCGCCTGCACGGCCGGGGCTCAGTCGACGCGAAAGGACCGCTGGCGGCGATGATCTGCGCCGCTGCCAGGGCGGTGAAGGCCGCCGGCACGATCACCGTGGTCGGCGTCGTGGAAGAGGAGACCCCCGGCTCTCGAGGCGCGGTGGCCGTGCGGCAGAACTATCCGACGCCTGCGGCGCTCATCATCGGCGAGCCGAGCGGCTGGTCCTCGGTAGTGCTGGGGTACAAGGGGAAACTCGATCTCACCTACCGGGTTCAGCGACCGTCGACGCACCCCACCAACCCAGCCGCCAAGGCCTCTGAGCTGGCCGTCGAATGCTGGCACGCCGTGCTGGACCTGCTGGGCCCTGAGGCTTCCCACGCCCGCTTCGACCAGCCGGGGGCGACGCTGGTCTCGGTCAGCGGCGGGATGACCGAGGCTGAGATCGCGGTCAGCGTCCGGACGCCGCTCGGCTTCGACTCGGCCGGCCTGCTGGCTCAGCTGCGCGAGCGCTGCCCGCACGGCGAGCTCAGCGTCGTCAACGACGTCGCCGCCTGCCGGGCCGACCGGCGCAATCCCGTGGTGCTCAGCCTCTGCGGGCCGATCCGGGCCGCGCAGGCCGTGCCGGGACTCAAGCTGCGCTCCGGCACCTCGGACATGAACACCCTCGCACAGGATTGGAACATTCCGATGGCCACTTACGGGCCCGGTCACAACGTGCTGGACCACAGCGACGACGAGCACCTGGTTCTGGCCGACTACCTACGCTCCATCGAGGTGTTGAGCTCAGCTCTCACCCTGCTAAGCCCGGCCCTGGACCAGGCGGTGAGACCCCGATGAGCGCCGGCTCGGCTCGCGCCGGCGCCGGCCGGCCGGTCGCGCTGGCCACGGCGCTCAACAATGTGGCCAGCACGCCCGCCGGCGCCACCGGTCAGGGTGCCTTCAACGTCTGGGGAAACTCCTTCGCAGCCGAAGAGCTGCCGAGCGGGCCGACGGTGCTGGTGGACGGCATCGTCTTCGAGGTCCATCACCTCGGCGACGCCCACCCGGACAACGTGCGCTGCGACGGCCAGCTGCTGGACGTGCCCGCGGGACGTTACGACTGGCTCTACCTGATCGCCGCCGCCGAGCGCCGGGTCGAGGACGAGCTGTGCCTGTTCTTCCTTGACCAGACGGCTGATTTCGAGCCGGTGCGGGTCTCGGACTTCTGGGCGGCGCCCGCGGTGTTCGGTGAGACGGTCGCGCTCGGCAGCCAGGCCATGCACTACCCCCACCATGTGCAGTTCGGCGTCCGGGCCACGATGTGGTGCCAGCGGGTGCCGGTGACCCGCCGGGCCGACCTGGTAGGCCTGCGCCTGCCGCGCAACCCGGCGCTGCACATCTTCGCTATGACGCTGCTGCCCGCCGCGTCCGGGGCGTCCTCGTGAGCGCGGCCGGCGCCCGCGCCGGTGCGACCCGCTCGGCTCAGGCAGTCCGCCGGCCACCCAGCTGGTACCGCGACACGGCCGGGTGCCTGCAGGCGAGCCTGGGAAGCGCGCTGCTGGCCGGGGGCTGGGACCCCCTGGAGGTGCTCGGCGCGGGCTGGAGCTTCGCCCACCTTCCGGCCGACGACCCCCACGAGGAGTTCTACCTTCCGTTGCCGCCCGGCCTCGGACTGGGTCAGGCGCTCGCGCCCCACCACCGGTTGGAGCTTGGCTGGAGCAAGGCCCGGCACGCCGGCCGGGTGGCGCTGGACGAGCTGGTCGAGGTGCTGGCCCACGGCGGACTGCCCATCGCCGCGGTGGACAACTACCACCTGCCGTTCCGCCCCGCCTACTCCGACGTGCACGCGGCGCACCTGGTGATCGTCTACGCGGTCGACGGCTACCGGCGACTGGTCTGGGTGGCCGACCCGACGCCACCGGCTTTCAGCGGATCAATCCGGATCGATGACTTCCTCGCCGCCTGGCAGTCGAGCAACCCGGCCGACGAGCAGGACGCGTTCTTCAGCCAGACCGCGATCAACGGCCGCTACCTGACGCTCGGGCCGCTCGGGGCCGCTCAGCCGCTGTCACCGCGCCGGCTCGCCGACGCGATGCGGGCCGACCACCTGCGGTTCCAGCACCCGGGCGGGCCGGCTGACGGACCTGCCTGGCTCGGACTGGCCGGTGTGCGGCGCTACCTGAGTGCCCTCGACGACGCCGCGGCGGCCGGGGACCGGGAGGCCCTGCGCCGGGTCTACCCGGGCACCTGGAGCGTCCAGTCGTCGGCGAGCCTGCACGGTGAGCTGCTGCGAGCCCGCGGTGCGAGGTGGCGGCTGCCGGAGCTGATCGAGTTCGGGCGCGCGGTCGAGCAGGTCGCCCACGCGTGGACGCCGGTGCGGGTGACCGCGGCTCATCACTGGCAGGACGCCAAGCCGGTCGCCGAACTCCTGCACGCCCAGGGCCGCCGGCTCCAGGCGCGCTACCAGAGCGCCCTGGCACTGGCGCCCGCGGCCTGGCGCCGGCTGGCGGAGTTCGCCGAGGCGGCCGGTGAGCCGGCGTCACCGGAGTGCCCAGCCGAGGCCGCCGCCGGAACGGATGGCGCGCGGCATGGACGCTGACCTGATCGTCGTCGGCGCCGGCCTGTTCGGCCTGACGCTGGCCGAACGGTGCAGCACGCAGCTGGGAATGCGGGTGCTGATCGTCGATTCCCGATCACACCTGGGCGGCAACGCCTACAGCGAGATCGAGCCCGTCACCGGCATCGAGATCCACCGCTATGGCGCGCACCTGTTCCACACGTCCAACGAGACGGTCTGGGCTTACGCCAACAGGTTCACCGCGTTCACCGACTACGTCCACCGCGTCTATGCCAACTACCGCGGCGAGGTGTACCCCCTGCCGATCAACCTCGGCACCATCAACCAGTTCTTCCGGGCCTCGATGTCACCTGCGCAGGCGCAGGCCCGGGTGGCGGCGCAGGCAGCCGAGGCCGGCGTCGGTCAGCCTGACAATCTCGAGCAGAAGGCGATCTCGCTGATCGGCCGGGAGCTGTACGAAGCCTTCATCCGGGGCTACACCCGCAAGCAGTGGGCCACCGACCCGACCACGCTGCCGGCGGCGGTGATCTCGCGGCTGCCGATCCGCTACACCTATGACAATCGATATTTCAGCGACACCCATGAGGGATTGCCGGTTCACGGCTACACCGCGTGGTTCGAGCGGATGATCGACGACAGCCGGATAGAGGTGCTGCTCGACAACGACTTCCTGGACCCGCGATCACAGGTCAACCGGCACAACACCGCGGGTCGGGTCACTGTCGTCTACACCGGCCCCTTGGACCGGTACTTCGACCACAGCGAGGGAAGGCTCGGCTGGCGCACGGTCGACTTCGAGCGCCAGCTGCTCGACGTCGGCGACTTCCAGGGCACCTCGGTGATGAACTACTCCGACGAGACGGTGCCCTTCACCCGCATCATCGAGTTCCGCCACTTCCATCCCGAACGCGATTACCCCGACGACCGCACGGTCATCTTCCGCGAGTACTCACGTTTCGCCGAGGCGGCCGACGAGCCGTTCTACCCGGTGAACTCGATCGCGGACCGCGCCAAGCTGCTCAGCTACCGCGAGCTGGCCCGGCAGGAGCCGGGCGTGCTCTTCGGAGGGCGGCTGGGCACCTACCAGTACCTGGACATGCACATGGCGATCTCCTCGGCGCTGTCGATGTATCGGCGCCTGGCCGACTCGCGCCGGCAGGCGCGCACCGGCCGATTCCCACCCAGCGACTCGCGTTGATCCGCACGCCGCCAACCCGACTTCCCCACCCCGGTAACGCTCTTAAGGAGAACCCCATGACCGTGGCCGCTCTTGTCGTGTCCTACAACCGGCGCGAACTGCTCCGGCAATGCCTGTCGGCGCTCCTGCAGCAGACCCATCCACTCGATGAGATCCTGGTGCTCGACAACGGCTCCACCGACGGCAGCGTCGAGATGGTCCGGGGCGAGTTTCCCTCGGTGTCGCTGGCGCAAAGCCCTTCCAACATCGGCGGCGCGGGCGGCTTCTCGGCCGGCCTGGACATCCTGCTCAGTCGCGGCCACGACTTCGCCTGGCTGATGGATGACGACGCGGTGCCCCGGCACGACGCGCTGGCTCCGCTGCTGGCCGCGATGGAGGCGGCCGGCGACACCAAGCCGGGCTTCGTCGCCTCCACCGTGCTGTCACCGGAGGGAAAGAAGCTGCCGAGCCACGTCCCGATGCCGATCCCGGAGGGTGAGAACCGGTTGAGCCGCACGCCGCCGGACACCTACCCGGCCGCTCACGCGACTTTCGTCGGAGTGCTCATCAATCTTCAGACCGCCCGGCAGACCTTTCTGCCGATCGCCGACTTTTTCATCTGGTGGGACGACAGCGAGTACACGTCCCGGCTGCAGGTGATGGCCGGTGGCCTGGCCAGCACCACGAGCATCGTCGTCCACCCCGACAAGCCGGAGTGGAAGGACCTCGGGCCGCGGCTGCGCTACGACGTCAGGAACCGGCTGTGGATCCTGAGGCGCCGGGACCTGGCCTCCAGCCGGGGCCGCGAGCGCGCCGCGCACCGGTTCTGGCGGGGAACCTGGGAACAGGCCCGCAACGCCAAGCGCAAGGACCGCTTCGCCTGGCACCTGGCGCGGGGCCTGACCGAAGGCATGCTGCGCCGGCCACGGCTCACCCGACCGGGAACCGCGCCCCAACTGGCGGTGCTGCCGCGCAGCGAGCCCAAGCTGGGGGCATGAGGCCTGACCCCCGACCGGCGCCGGCAAGGACTTACCAGGGCGAGCCAGGGCCGACCATGTCGTCGGCCGTCGGTCGTCGGTCGTCGGTCGGCACTGAGCTAGATTCAGTCAGATGAGCGCTCACATGAGCCCGGAGGAGTTCCGCCGGCATGGCCGCGAGGTCATCGACTGGATCGCTGATTACTACGAGCGGCTGGAGTCCCTGCCGGTGCTCTCGCAGGTGACGCCGGGCCAGGTGCGGGCCGGCCTGCCCGCCGAGCCGCCAGCGACCGGTCAGGGCTTTGACGGGGTGCTGGCCGACCTGGACCAGGTGATCCTGCCTGGTCTGACCCACTGGCAGCACCCGTCCTTCTTCGCGTTCTTCCCAGCCAGCGCCACCGGCCCCTCGATCCTGGGCGACCTGCTGGCCTCGGGCCTGGGCGTGCAGGGCATGTTGTGGGCGACCTCGCCGGCCGCCACCGAGCTCGAGACCCAGATGCTGGACTGGCTGGCCCAGTTGCTGGAGCTGCCGGCCTGCTTCCGTTCCGGCTCCGCCGGCGGCGGGGTGATCCAGCACTCCGCCTCAGACGCCACCCTGGTCGCGCTGGTGGCCGCCCTGCACCGGGCCAGCGGCGGCGCCACCGAGACCGCCGGCGTGGCGGCCGGGCGGTTCAGCGTCTACACCTCCGGTCAGAGCCACTCCTCGGTCGAGAAGGCCTGCCGGATCGCCGGCATCGGCACCGCGGCCCTGCGCAAGCTCGACGTCGACCCGGTCACGCTGGCGGCCCGGCCTGAGCACTTGGCCGAGTTGCTGGCCGCCGACGTCGCAGCCGGCTGGACGCCGGCCCTGGTGGTGGCCTCGGTGGGCGCCACCGGCACCGGGGCGCTGGACCCGGTGGCCGAGCTGGCCGAACTCGCCCACCGCCACGGCGCCTGGCTGCACGTCGACGCCGCCTGGGCCGGGGTGGCAGCGGTCTGCGACGAGCTGCGCTGGATCAACGCCGGCGTCGAACAGGCCGATTCGTACTGCACGAACCCGCACAAGTGGCTGCTGACCAACTTCGACTGCAGCGCGTTCTGGATCGCCGACCGGGCCGCGCTGACCGCGGCGCTGTCGATCCTGCCGGAGTACCTGCGCAACTCCGCCAGCGAGTCCGGCGAGGTGTTCGACTACCGCGACTGGCAGGTTCCGCTGGGCCGGCGGTTCCGGGCGCTCAAGCTCTGGACGGTGCTGCGCTGGTACGGCGCCGACGGCCTGCGCGCGCACATCCGCGGCCACGTCGGCCTGGCTCAGGAGTTCGCCTCCTGGGTCGCGGCCGATCCGCGCTTCGAGCTGCTGGCGCCGCACCCGCTGGCTCTGGTGACGTTCGCGCTCCGGGCCGGCGACGACGCCGGCCGCCGGCTGCTGGCTGCGGTGAACGACTCCGGCCAGGCCTACCTGACGCACACCGAGGTCAACGGCCGGTTCGCGATCCGGATGGCGATCGGCTCGGTGCTGACCGAGCGCCGGCATGTCCAGGCCGCCTGGCAGGCGATCTGCGACCAGCTGCCCGACAGCTGAGACGCCTCGGATTCGGAAGAGGCGTGCCGTCGATGAGTGGTCGAGCTGGCGTCACCGCGCGGCGTGGCGCGGCGGTGCTTGTGGTCCTGGTCCTGGCCCTGGGCCTGAGCGCTGCCGCATGCGGCAGCCCCGCTCAGAACGCCCGGCAGGAAGCGGTCAGCGCCGTGCGCGCCAAGGCGTTCTCGCTTCGCGAGGACCTCGCGGCAGCGGCTCGTGGAAGTTCGGGGAAGGCCCAGCTCGAGGCCGTTGCCAAGGCGCTGCCCGACCTTGCGCTGGTAGCGAGGGCCGAGGGTGAGGCGGTGATCGTCTCAGGCGCCATCACGGCCGGTGGGGAGTCGGGAGGCGGGCTGAGCTATGAGCAGTTCGTGGCCCGCCTGTGCCTGACTTACCGCATCCAAGCGATGTCCGGGCACACCGAGGTCAGCGACGCGGCATGCCCATCAGGGGTCGGCGCCCTGGCGCCAGCGGACCGCGACGTCCGGCTGGGCGATTGATGTCCCTGACAAGGGATTCGCGCGCCGGGGCGCATCCGCTCGGTCGACCCGGCGCCGACTCTCTGGGGCGTCGGTGCAACTGCTGATCGCGTATGCGCTCACTGTCGGCGCGGTCACGCTCGCCGTCGTGATCGCGACCTGGCCACCCCGACCGTGGCCGGCCCTCCTGCTCAGCGCCGGTCCCGTGGTCAGTGTCCTCGCCGTAGCCGAGGTGTGGCCGTTCGACCTCATCGGATGGATCGCCGTGCTGGGCGTGGCGTACCTGTACCTCGTGGCGCCCCCGCTGATCCCCTGGCGTCGCAGGTGGGCGCGCTATCTCGTCCCGGCCACCTGCCTGTTCGTCTGCGCCGGACTCGTGATCTTCGGCGGGGGCCTGGTGATGGCCGTCTACTTGGCCCTTCCCATCCTGTGCGCGGCTGGAGCCATCATCGTCGCCGTCCTCGACAGACCTCAGCGCGTCTGACTCGACTCCCGCGGCCTCAGGCGTTCGGCAACCGGATCATGCCCTCTTGCGTCACGCTGGCCACCAACCGGCCGTCCCGGGAGTAGAACTGGCCGGTGGCCAGCCCGCGCCCGCCGGAGGCCGAGGACGAGGACGAGACGTAGAGCAGCCAGTCATCGGCGCGGAACTGGCGGTGGAACCACATCGCGTGATCCAGCGACGCCATGCTGATCGGGTCCAGCCGGGCGGCCAGGCCATGGTGGATGAGCACCGAGTCCAGCAGGTTCATGTCCGAGGCGAAGGTGATGACGCAGACGTGCAGCAGCGGGTTGTCGGGCAGCGTCCCGTCGGCCTTGAGCCAGATCCGGTGCGGCTGGTTCTCCCGTGGCCCCTGGCCCCGCTGGACCCACGGCGGGTCGTCGACGTAGCGGACGTCGAAGGGCTGCGGGATCTGGCGCATCACCGACCACAGCTCGTCGAAGCCCTCATAGCGCTCGGCCAGCGTCGGCAATGACTCCGGCGCGGGCGCCGGCGGCATCTGGGCCTGGTGGTCGATGCCGCCCTGGGGCAGCTGGAAGGAGGCCGACAGGGTGAAGATCGGCTCGCCGTGCTGGATGGCCACCACCCGGCGCACCGAGAACGACCGGCCGTCGCGGACCCGGTCGACGGTGTAGATGATCGGGATCGACGGGTCGCCGGGCCGGATGAAGTAGGAGTGCAACGAGTGCACCAGCCGCTCGGGCGCCACGGTGCGCCCGGCGGCCACCAGCGCCTGGCCGGCGACCTGGCCGCCGAAGACCCGCTGCATCGCGACCTGCGGGCTGAGGCCTCGGAAGATGTCGGTCTCGATGGCCTCGAGGTCGAGCAGGCTGACCAGCGCGTCCACGATGGGCTGGCCGCCCGGGTGGTCGGCGCCGTCGGCGGCGAGCTTGAGATCGGGCTCAGCGGTCACGTTGCAGGATGCCTCCGATGTGATGGACCCGGATGGTGTTGGTGGTGCCCGGCGTCGAGGGCGGCGTGCCGGCCACGATCACGACCAGGTCGTCGGGACGGCAGACCCGCTGCGCCAGCAGGGCCGAGTCCACCTGGCGGACCATCTCATCGGTGGTCTGCACCGTCCAGACCCGGTGCGCCGACACTCCCCAGGACAGCGCCAGCTGACGCTGCACGTTCTCTTCGGGGGTGAAGGCCAGCACCGCGCACCGCGCGTGCAGCCGGGCCAGCCGGCGGGCGGTGTCACCGCTCTGGGTGAAGGCCACCAGGGCGGTGGCGCCGAGCGACTCGCCGATCTCCTTGGCGGCCTTGGCGATCACGCCGCCGGGAGTGCGCGGATCGTGCAGCAGCGCGGCGACGTCGACGGTGGACTGCTCGACGGAGGTGATGATGCGCGACATGGTGGCCACCGCCTGCACCGGGTAGCTGCCGACGCTGGTCTCCCCCGACAGCATCACCGCGTCGGCGCCGTCGAGCACGGCGTTGGCCACGTCCGAGGCCTCGGCCCGGGTGGGACGTGAGTGGCTGATCATCGACTCCAGCATCTGGGTCGCCACGATCACCGGCTTGGCGTTGTCGCGGCAGATCGCGATGGCGCGCTTCTGCACCATCGGCACCTGCTCCAGCGGCATCTCGACCCCGAGGTCGCCGCGAGCCACCATCACGCCGTCGAAGGCCAGCGCGATCTCGACCAGCCGCTCGACGCCCTCGGGCTTCTCGATCTTGGCGATCACCGGACGGCGCACGCCCACCCGGTCCATCACCTCGTGCACCAGCTTGATGTCATCGGGGGACCGGACGAAGGACAGCGCGACCCAGTCCACCCCCAGCTCCAGCGCGAACTCCAGGTCGTCGATGTCCTTCTCGCTCAGCGCCGGCACGCTGACCAGCACCCCCGGCAACGACAGGCCCTTGTTGTTGCTGACCATGCCGCCTTCGGTGACGTCGCACACCACGTCAGTGCCGTTCTCGACGGCGACCGCGACCAGCGCGACGTTGCCGTCGTCGACCAGCAGCCGGTCACCGGGCCGGACGTCTTCGGCCAGCTGCTTGTACGTGGTCGACACCCGGTCGTGGTCGCCCTCGACGTCCTCGACGGTGATCCGGACCCGCTCTCCGGTGGCCCACATCACCGGGCCGTCGACGAACTTGCCGAGCCGGATCTTGGGGCCCTGCAGGTCGGCCAGGGTGGCGACGTTGCGCCCGGCGGCCTTGGCCGCCTCGCGGACGCCGCGGAACCTGCCGGCGTGCTCGCGGTGCTCGCCGTGGCTGAAGTTCAACCGGGCCACGTCCATGCCGGCCTCGACCAGCGCTCGCAGCCGTTCCGGCGGGTCGGTGGCGGGACCAAGGGTGCAGACGATTTTCGCGCGGCGGATCACTCCTACCACCTTAACCGGTGTCAGCCGGTCGCGATAAGGCAGCGTTGCCCGGCGATCGGCTCATCCGCGGGCGGCGGCCATCACGGCCTCGTCGACATCGGCTCCGGTCGCCTGGGCACGGCGGGTGGCCAGCAGCACCCGCTTGTAGTCACGCGGCATGATCACCGAGAACCTGCCCAGGCCGGCGCCGGCGCCGGAGTCGGCCAGCAGCTCACCGGCCACCGCCGACCCGGTCAGCCGCAGGTGGTCGGCCAGGATCGCGCGCAGCGCCCGGGAGTGCTCGGCCGTCATCGGCTCGACGTCCACCAGCTCGGAGTTCACCCTGGTCGGGTCCAGGTCGAGCACGTAGCCGACGCCGCCGGACATCCCCGCGCCGAGGTTGCGCCCGGTCGGGCCGAGGATCACCGCGATGCCGCCGGTCATGTACTCCAGCGCGTGATCGCCGACTCCCTCGGCCACCGCGGTGGCGCCGGAGTTGCGGACGCAGAACCGCTCGCCGACCACCCCGCGCAGCAGTAGCTGACCCGAGGTGGCCCCATAGCCGATGACGTTGCCGGCGATCACGTTGCGCTCGGCGACCAGCGGCGCCCGCTGGTCCGGGCGCACGGCGATCACACCGCCGGACAGGCCCTTGCCGACGTAGTCGTTGGCGTCGCCGTGCAGCGTGATCTGCACCCCGGCAGGCAGGAACGCCCCCAGTGACTGCCCGGCCGAGCCGTGCAGGGTGATGTCGATGGTGCCCGCAGGCAGGCCCTCGGCGCCGTAGCGGCGGGTCACCAGCGAGCCGAGCATGGTGCCGACCGTCCGGTTGACGTTGCGCACCGGCAGCTCCAGCCGGACCGGGCGGCCGTCGAGCAGCGCGCCCTCGCAGAGCTGGATCAGGGTGTTGTCCAGGGCGGCGTCCAGCCCGTGCTCCTGCTCGACCCGCTTGGTCAACGCGGTTCCGGCGAACGGCGCGGGCGTGGCCAGCAGCGGCGACAGGTCCAGGCCGTCGGCCTTCCAGTGCTCGATCGCCGCGCGGGTGTCCAGCAGCTCGGCGTGGCCGATGACCTCCTGCAGTGTCCGGAAGCCCAGTTCGGCCAGCAGCTCGCGGACCTGCTCGGCGATGTACTCGAAGAACGTGACCACGAACTCAGGTCTCCCAGTGAACCGGGCACGCAGCTCCGGGTTCTGGGTGGCGACCCCCACCGGGCAGGTGTCCAGGTGGCAGACCCGCATCATGACGCAGCCCGAGACGACCAGCGGCGCGGTCGCGAAACCGTACTCCTCCGCGCCCAGCAGCGCCGCGATCAGCACGTCGCGCCCGGTCTTCATCGCCCCGTCCACCTGCACGGTGATCCGGTCCCGCAGGCCGTTGAGCAGCAGGGTCTGCTGGGTCTCGGCCAGCCCGAGCTCCCAGGGCATGCCGGCGTGCTTGAGCGAGGTGAGCGGGGCCGCGCCGGTGCCGCCGTCGTGACCGGAGATCAGCACCACGTCGGCGTGCGCCTTGGCGACCCCGGCCGCCACCGTGCCCACCCCGGCCTCGGCCACCAGCTTGACGTGCACCCGGGCCGAGGAGTTGGCGTTCTTCAGGTCGTGGATCAGCTGCGCGAGGTCCTCGATGGAGTAGATGTCATGGTGTGGGGGCGGCGAGATCAGCCCCACGCCCGGGGTGGAGTGCCGGGTCCGGGCGATCCACGGATAGACCTTGTACCCGGGCAGCTGACCGCCCTCGCCGGGCTTGGCGCCCTGGGCGATCTTGATCTGCAGGTCGTCGGCGTTGACCAGGTAGTGCGAGGTCACCCCGAACCGGCCGGAGGCCACCTGCTTGACCGCCGAGCGGCGCAGGTCGCCGTTGGCGTCGGGCAGGTAGCGGTCGGCGTCCTCGCCCCCCTCGCCGGAGTTGGACCGGCCGCCGATCCGGTTCATCGCGATCGCCAGCGTCTGGTGCGCCTCGGCCGAGATCGAGCCGTAGGACATCGCCCCGGTGGCGAACCGCTTGACTATCTGCCAGACCGGCTCGACCTCATCCAGGGGCACCGGCGGGCGCTGGCCGGTGCGCAGCTCGAACAGCCCGCGCAGGGTGGCGCCCTGCCGGCTCAGCCGGTCGACCTCGTCGGTGTACTCGGCGAAGCGGTCATAGCGCCGGGCCCGGGTGGCGTGCTGCAGCTTGAACACCGTCTCGGGGTTGAACAGGTGGATCTCGCCCTCGCGCCGCCAGGCGTACTCCCCGCCGACCTCCAGCCGTCGGTGCGCCCGGGTGACCGGGTTCTGGCCGAACGCCTGGGCGTGCCGGGCGGCGACCTCGTCTGCCAGGACGTCCAGGCCGATCCCGCCGAGGCTGCTGCGGGTGCCGGTGAAGTAACTGTCGATCAGCTCATCCGACAGCCCGAACGCCTGGAAGACCTGGGCGCCGGTGTAGGAGGCGACGGTCGAGATGCCCATCTTCGACATCACCTTGAGCACGCCCTTGGACAGCGACTTGATGTAGCGGCCGATCGCGGTCTTGGAGTCGACCCCGGTGAGCGCTCCGGCGCCGATCAGGTCATCGATCGTCTCGAATGCCAGGTAGGGGTTCACCGCGGCGGCGCCGTAGCCGATCAGCAGCGCCACGTGATGCACCTCGCGGGCCTCGCCGGTCTCGACCACCAGGCCGACCTTGGTGCGCTGGCCGGTGCGCACCAGGTGCCCGTGCACGGCCGAGGTCAGCAGCAGGGACGGGATCGGCGCGTGGTCGGGGCCGCAGTCCCGGTCGGACAGGATGAGGATCCGGGCGCCGGCCTCGATCGCCGCCGAGCACTCATCGCGCACCCGCAGCAGCGCGGCGTTCAGCGCCGGGCCGCCGCCGTGCACCCGGTACCGGCCGTCGATCAGGGCGCACTGGAAGCCCGGCAGGTCGCCGTCGGCGTTGACGTGCCAGATCTTGGCCAGGTCGTCGTTGTCGATCACCGGCCGGGGCAGCACGATCTGGCGGCACGAGGCCGCGCTCGGGTCGAGCAGGTTCTGCTCGGGGCCGATGGTGGCCGACAGCGAGGTCACCATCTCCTCGCGGATCGCGTCCAGGGGCGGGTTGGTGACCTGGGCGAACAGCTCGGAGAAGTAGTCGAACAGCAGCCGAGGCCGCTGGCTCAGCACCGCCAGCGGGGTGTCGGTGCCCATCGAGCCCAGCGGCTCGCCGCCGGTGCCGGCCATCGGCGCCAGGATGACCCGCAGCTCCTCCTCGGTGTAGCCGAACAGCTGCTGGCGCAGGGTCACCGACTCGTGGGTGTGGGTGACATGCTCGCGCTCGGGCAGGGTGTCCAGGTGCAGCAGCCCGGTGTGCAACCAGTCGCCGTAGGGGTGCTCGGCGGCCAGTGCGGACTTGATCTCGTCGTCGTCGCGGATCTCGCCGGCCGCGGTGTCGACCAGGAACATCCGGCCCGGCTGCAACCGGCCCTTGGCGACCACCGTGGCCGGGTCCAGGTCGATCACGCCCGCCTCGCTGGCCAGGATCACCAGGTCCTCGCTGGTGCGCCACCAGCGCCCGGGACGCAGGCCGTTGCGGTCGAGCACCGCGCCGATCACCGTGCCGTCGGTGAAGCTCACGCAGGCCGGGCCGTCCCAGGGCTCCATCAGCGTCGAGTGGAAGGCGTAGAAGTCGCGGCGGGCCGGGTCCATGTAGGCGCCGGCGTTCTCCCACGCCTCCGGGATCATCATCAGCACCGCGTGCGGCAGGCTGCGCCCGCCCAGGTGCAGCAGCTCCAGCACCTCGTCGAAGGAGGCGGAGTCCGAGCCGTCCGGGGTGCAGATCGGAAACAGCCGCGACAGGCCGCGGTCGGGGTCGCTCGGATCAGCCAGCAGCTCCGAGGCCAGCAGCGCCTGCCGGGCCGCCATCCAGTTGCGGTTGCCGCCGACGGTGTTGATCTCGCCGTTGTGGGCGATCAGCCGGAACGGCTGGGCCAGCGGCCAGGACGGGAAGGTGTTGGTCGAGAAGCGGCTGTGCACCAGCGCGATGGCGGAGCTGAACCGCTCGTCCCGCAGGTCGGGGTAGAAGGTAGCCAGCTGCGCGGTGGTCAGCATCCCCTTGTAGATCAGGGTCCGTCCCGACAGCGAGGGAAAGTACAGCTGGTCACCGGACTCCGCGACCCTGCGCTCGGCGACCTTGCGCAGGCCGAAGGCCATCCGCTCCAGCTCCAGGCCGTCGGCCGTCGCCTCGGCGGCGCAGACGAACAGCTGCTCGAAGGCCGGCATCACCTCGAGCGCGCTCGGGCCCAGGCCCTCGGCGGAGATCGGCACCGGCCGCCAGCCGAGCACTCGCAGGCCCTCGGCGGCGGCGGTCCGGGCCACCACGGCCTTCACCCGCTCGCGGGCGGGCAGCTCGGTCGGCAGGAAGGCGATGCCGGTGGCGTAGCTGCCTGCCGCCGGCAGCTCGACGTCGAGTTCGGCGCCGGCCACCGCCCGCAGGAAGGCGTCCGGGATGGCGACGGTGATGCCCGAGCCGTCGCCGCTCTCGGGCTCGGCGCCGGCGGCGCCGCGGTGGTCCATGTTGTGCAGCGCGGTCAGGGCGGTGCGGATCAGCGAGTGGCTCGGCCGCCCGCGCAGATCGGCCAGGCAGGCCACCCCGCAGGAGTCGGTCTCGTTACGCGGGTCGTACAGGCCCTGCGCGGCGGGCACTGCGGAGAATTGCACGCCTGCTCCCCTCGATCGGGGCGCCCGGCACGCCGGGGCCCTCAGCTGTCCGGTTCGGCGAAATCGCATCCGATCCGTTGGTCACTCGCGGGACAGCGTCGGCCCAGGTGGCTCTTGTGGTGCGTTGGAGAGATTACCGGCAGACCGGCTGGGAACGCGAATGGCGCGGAGGGTGAGCTTCTCGCGGCCCGGCCGCGGTGGCACAGTGGTGTCATGGCGCCCCTCAGCGAGTTCTTCGCCGCGATCGCGGTCGGTGACGTCGACCAGGTGCGCCGGCAGCTCGACGACGATCCGTCGCTGCTGGCCACCCTCGGCCCGGACGGCGCGTCGCCCTCGCTGACCGCTCTGTACAACGGGCACGGCCCGCTGGCCGACGAGCTGGCCGCCCGCACCGGTGAGCTGTCGGTGTTCGAGGCGGCCGCCTTCGACGACACCGCCCGGCTGGGCGAGCTGATCGCCGCCGACCGGTCGGTGATCGACTCCTGGAGCGCCGACGGCTGGCAGGCCCTGCACCTGGCCGCCTACTTCGGCCGCGCCGAGGCGGCCAGGATGCTGCTCGACGCCGACGCCGAGGTGGCCGAGCCGTCACGCAACGAGCTGGCGGTGCAGCCGCTGCACGCCGCCGCCGCCGGCCGGCACTCGGAGCTGGTGTGGATCCTGATCGCCTCCGACGCCCCGGTGCACGCCCGCCAGCGCGGCGGCTGGACCCCGCTGCACTCGGCGGCTGCCAACGGCGACCTGGACTCGGTGTTGGCGCTGCTGTCGGCGGGCGCAGACTCCGCGGCAGCCAACGACGACGGCCGGACGCCGATCGAGTTGGCCTCCGAGGACACGGTGCGCGCGGCGTTGCTGGGCGGCACCGTTGGCTGAGGCCGCCCGATCCTCCCGCCTGATCGACCGGGCCCGCCGGCAACCATCGGCGATCCTGCTGGCGACCCAGCTGCTCGGGGTGCTGATCTACCCCTACCTCGGCGAGTCCCGCGCCGGCACGAGCGCGGTGTCGCTGTTCGGCCTGCTGGTGCTGGCGCTGGCTGTCTGGTCGGTCGAGAAGACCTCCTGGACGGTCTGGGTGTCGATCGCGCTGGGGGCGCCCTCGGTGGTCTTCACCCTCTGCCAGCTGATGTCAGAAGCCGCGGTGTGGCGCGCCTGGGGGTCCGGCTTCGAGGCGGTGTTCTACTTCTACGCCGCCTTCAGCCTGATCGCCTACATGCTCGCCGACCGCGACATCACCCGTGACGAGTTGTTCGCCGTCGGCACGACCTTCACCCTGCTGGCCTGGGCCTTCGCCCACCTGTACGTGGTCACCCAGGTGATCTGGCCGGGCTCGTTCACCGCAGCGGTCAACGCCGACGAGCCGCGGACCTGGATGGAGCTGCTGTTCCTGAGCTTCACCACCCTGTCCAGCACCGGCCTGTCCGACGTGGTGCCGGTGCTGCCGCATGCCCGCAGCTTCGTGATGATCGAGCAGGTGGCGGGGCTGGCCTACGTGGCCATGATCGTGTCGTGGATGGTCGGGCTGACCGTGGCGCGCGCCCGGGCGCGTGAGGGATCGGTCGACAAGCTGAACTGAGCCGTTCTCCGGCGCGCGCCTTCTCCGACCAGGCACCTTCTCCGGCGCGCGCCTTCTCCGGCGCGTCATGCCGACAGGTGGCTAGCACGACCGCAGAGCATGACGCGCGGGTGGAATCAGGTGACGTTGGCGCCGATCAGGTGCCCGATCCCATAGGTCACCGCGAAGGTGACCGCGCCCAGCAGCAGCTGCCGCCCGCCGGCGTAGTACCAGAGCCGGGTGGTGAACCGGGCGGTGATGGCGCCGGTCACGAACAGCCCGGTCAGCGTCAGGAAGGCGGCCAACCACAGCACGTCAGCGCCGAACAGGAACGGCAGCAGCGGCAGCAGCGCGCCGAGGGAGAAGGACAGGAACGACGAGCCCGAGGCCAGCCACGGGTTGGGCAGGTCGTGGATGTCGACCCCCAGCTCCTCCTGGGCGTGGATCTGCAGGGCCTGCCCCGGATCGACCGACAGCTGCTCGGCCACCAGTTGGGCAAGCTCGGGGTCGACCCCCTTGTCGATGTAGATCTGGGTCAGCTCGGCCAGCTCGGCCTCCGGGTTGTCCTCAAGCTCGCGGCGCTCGACCTCGACCTCGGCCCGCATCGACTCGTTCTGGCTGCGCACCGAGACGTACTCGCCGCTGCCCATCGAGAACGCCCCGGCCAGCAGCCCCGCCACGCCGGCGACCATCACCGGGCGGGCGCCGGCGCTGGCCGCTGCCACGCCGGCTACCAGGCCGAAGTTCGACACCAGCCCGTCGACCATGCCGAACACGGTCGGGCGCAGCCAGCCGCCGGAGACCTCCCGGTGCTCGTGGCCGACCGTCAGCTCGGGGTCATCGATCCGGTGGTGCGTCGCCGTCAGCGGCGCCGGGCGCTGGGGATCGACTCTGGGCATGCTGCTGGACATGGTTCGAGTCTAGGTCGGCGCCGGTCGGGCGGTTGGAGCCCGCTCCGGCCGGCCTGTCTCCCGCTGCCATGGCCTGGCCCGCCGGCCCGGCTGGCTTGGCCAGGTCGACGGCAGGCACCAGGTCCTCGGCGGGCCGGGACGGGGCATCGGAGGACTGCGCCGGGCCCTCTCCGGCGGACCGGCTGGGGTCCTTTCCGGCGGACCGGCTGGGGTCCTCTCCGGCGGACCGGCCCAGGCCCGCCACGCTGCGCGGACCGCCCCGCAGTCGCAGGAACCACGCCAACGCGAGGAGGAAGACCAGCATGGACACCCAGCTGTTCACCCGCAGGCCCAGGATCCGGTTGGCCGCGTCGTCGCGCAGCAGCTCCACCCAGAACCGGCCGAAGGTGTAGCCCACCAGGTAGAGCGCCAGGACCTGGCCGCGGGCCAGCAACCGGCGGTGGTCGGCCCACAGCAGCACGGCCACCACGGCCAGGCTCCACAACATCTCGTACAGGAAGGTCGGGTGGAAGTAACCCAGCACGACGGCGTTGCCCTCGGCGTCCCGGCTGACCTTGCCCGCCCCGACCTCCAGCTCGTGGATCTGCAGCTTCCACGGCAGTGTCGTGGCCCGGCCGTACAGCTCGTTGTTGAACCAGTTGCCCCACCTGCCGATCGCCTGGGCGAGCAGGATGGCGGGCGCGGCGCAGTCGGCGAAGGCCGGAAAGTTCATCTTGTGGCGACGGCAGCCTATCCAGGCGCCCAGCGCCCCCAGCGCGATCGCGCCCCAGATCCCGAGGCCGCCGTCCCAGATCCTGAGGGCGTCCACCGGGTTCTTGCCGCTGCCGAAATACAGCTGCGGGTCGGTGATCACGTGGTACAGCCGGCCGCCGAGGATGCCGAACAGCACCGCCCAACCGGCCACGTCGCCCACTTGGTGCTCGGCGCCGCCGCGAGCGCGCCAGCGGCGGTCGGTGAGCCAGATGGCCACCAGGATGCCGGCCACGATGCACAGCGCGTACAGGTGCACCGTGAACGGGCCCAGCCGGATGGCGCTCACCGTTGGACTGGGAATCGCCGCTTGGATCGTCTGCACGTGCCCACGGTAGATGAGGGGGCGAACACCGCCCGTTATTGGCTACCTTGAAGCCATGTCCACACAGACGGCCGACGCCTTGGTAGTGACCGAGCACGGCGGCAACGAGGTCCTGCAGATCCAGTCCCGCGAGATCGAGCGGCCCGGCCCGGGCCAGCTGCTGGTGCAGGTCGCCGCCGCCGGGGTGAACTTCATCGACACCTACCAGCGGGCAGGGGTCTACCCGGTGCCGACCCCGTTCGTGCTCGGCAGTGAGGGCGCGGGGATCGTGCTGGCCGCCGGCGAGGGCGTCAGGGTCGCCGGGGAAGGCGACCGGGTCGCCTGGTGCCAGACTCTGGGCAGCGCGGCCGGCCTGGTGTTGGTGCCCGAGAGCGACGCCGTGCCGGTGCCCGAGCCGGTGGAGCTGGAGCAGGCCGCCGCGGTGATGTTGCAGGGCATGACCGCCCACTACCTGCTCAACTCCACCTACGCGGTGCAGGCCGGTGACACCATCCTGGTGCATGCCGCGGCCGGCGGGGTCGGCCAGTTGCTGGTGCAGCTGGCCAAAGCCAAGGGCGCCACCGTGATCGGCACCGTCTCCACCGAGGCCAAGGCGGACAAGGCGCGCGCGCTGGGCGCCGATCACATCGTGAACTACACCGAGGTGAGCGACGTCGCCGCCGCGGTCCGGGAGCTGACCGGCGGGGTCGGGGTCGAGGTGGTCTACGACGGCGTCGGCAAGGCCACCTTCGACGCCTCCCTGGGATCACTGCGCCGGCGCGGCACGCTGGCGGTGTTCGGCGCGGCCAGCGGCCAGGTGCCGCCGTTCGACCTGCAGCGGCTGAACTCCGGCGGCTCGCTGTTCCTGACCCGGCCGACTCTGGCGCACTACGTCCAGACCCGGGAGGAGCTGCTGACGCGGGCCGGCGCGGTGCTCAACGGCCTGGCCTTCGGTGGCCTGCAGGTCGAGATCGGCGGGCGGTACCCGCTGGCCGAGGCGACGCGGGCCTACGCCGACCTGGAAAGCCGCCGCAGCACCGGAAAGCTGCTGCTCATCCCCTGACCTGTCCCCGACCGCCGGTCAACGTCACCGCGTGGTGCGCGGCGTCGCCGGATGCGCGCCGGCGGTCACCAGGTCCGCGACCGCCTGGCGCGGGTTGCCCGACGTCACCAGGCCCTCACCGACCAGCACCGCGTCCGCCCCGGCCGAGGCGTAGGTGATCAGGTCGTGAGCATCGCGCACGCCGGACTCGGCGACCTTGACGATCTCGCTGGGCAGTCCCGGCGCGATCCGCTCGAACACCGACCGGTCCACCTCCAGCGTCTTGAGGTTGCGGGCGTTCACGCCGATCACCCGGGCGCCGGCGTCCAGGGCGCGCGAGGCCTCTTGCTCGTCGTGCACCTCGACCAGCGCCGTCATACCCAGTGACTCGATCCGCTCACGCAGCCCGATCAGGGCGTTCTGCTCCAGCGCCGCGACGACCAGCAGCACCAGGTCAGCGCCGTGCGCCCTGGCCTCGTGCACCTGGTAGGAGCTGACCACGAAGTCCTTGCGCAGCACCGGGATGGAGACCGCGGCCCGCACCTGGTCCAGGTCGGCGAGCGAGCCGCCGAACCGGCGTTCCTCGGTCAACACGCTGATCACCCGGGCGCCGCCGGCCTGGTACTGCCCGGCCAGCTCCGCCGGCGAGGCGATCTCGGCCAGCATGCCCCTGGACGGGCTGCGGCGCTTGACCTCGGCGATCACCGCCACGCCGGGCGCGCGCAGCGCGCGGTAGCCGTCCAACGGCGCCTGGGCGGCCTTGGCGGCCGCTCGGACCTCGTCCATGCTGATCTTGGCCTGGCGGGCCGCTACATCTGCCCGGACACCGCAGAGGATGTCCTCGAGGGCGTTCACAGCTGCCTCCTGGTCTCAACCTGCCGCCAAGCGCCTGCGCCACGCTGACTCGTCACCATTGACTGGCCTTTCTCCGATGTTAGCGATCGGGCAGCGTCGGATCTTCACCGCGGTCCAGGCGGCGCCACGGATCGGCCGATTCGGCGACCGCGGCCGGGGCCGCGTACTTGGCCGACATGCCCAGTCGCCACCGGCCGGCCCGGATCACCTGTAGCAGGCCGCAGAGCACCAGCAGCACCGCCGCCGCCAGTGTCACGCCGGCCCAGACGGGATGCCAGTGCAGCTGCTGCAGCCCGCCGTCCCCGATGAACCGGGCGCCATCCGGCTGCGACGACTGCCCCGGGATGGTGTTGGCCAATCCGTTGACGGCATACCAGCACGCCCAGCCGCCGAGCAGCGCCAGCAGCCCGCCCAGCAGCCGGCGCACCACGCCGCCGGTCACCAGCGTCAACGCCACGCTCAGCACAGCCACCACCGCCAGCCCGGTCAGCGCCGGATGCAGCTCACGCCCCGTCAGCTCAGCCTGCAGCGGCCCGAAGGGCGGGCGACGCTGGGACGTCGTCGACACCCAGGACTGGCCGGCGGCGAACAGGATGACCGCGCCGGCCAGCGCTGCCAGCCCCAGGACGCAGGCCATCTCACGGCGCTGAGCGGACCGGCTGAGGCCTTCTCCGGCCGCCGGAGAAGGCGTCATGCTCTCAGTGTCTCGGCCGTGGCGATCGCCTGGAGCACCGCTCGTGCCTTGTTGCGGGTCTCGGCCTCCTCGTTGGCCGGGATCGAGTCGGCCACCACGCCTGCGCCGGCCTGGACGTAGGCGGTGCCCTTGACCATCACCGCGGTGCGGATCGCGATCGCCAGGTCCATGTCACCGGCGGAGTCGAAGTAGCCGACCGCGCCGGCGTAGATGCCGCGCCGGACCGGCTCGATCGCTTCCAGCAACTGCATCGCGCGCACCTTCGGCGCTCCGGAGACGGTGCCGTGCGGAAACACCGCCGTGAACACGTCGAAGGCGTCCTTGCCCGGCGCGACCGTCCCGTTCACCGTCGAGACGATGTGCCAGACGTGGCTGTAGCGCTCGACCACCCCGAACTCGACCACCTGCACCGAGCCGGGCCGGCAGATCCGGCCCAGGTCGTTGCGGGCCAGGTCCACCAGCATCACGTGCTCGGCGCGCTCCTTGGGATCGGCCAGCAGCTCGGCCACCAGCGCGGCGTCGGCCACCGCGTCGGCGCCCCGCGGCCGGGTGCCGGCGATCGGGTGGATGGTGGCGCGGTCCTCGGACACCGTGACCAGCGCCTCGGGGCTGGAGCCGACGATGTCGAAGTCCTCAAAGTGCAGGTAGTACATGTAGGGCGAGGGGTTCAGGGTGCGCAACGCCCGGTAGACGTCGAAGGCGTCGGCGTCGGTCTCGGTGATGAAGCGCTGGCCCGGCAGGATCTGAAAGACCTCACCGGCGCGGATGGCCTCCAGGCACTGCTCCACCGCCGCCTCGAACTCTCCGGGCGCGGTGCGCGAGCGGGCCTGCTTCGGTGGCACCGTCACCATCGGGACCACCGTCGACTTGGTGGGCGCGGCCAGGTCGTGGGTCATCGCGTCCAGCCGGCGCTGGGCGTCGGCGTAGGCGGCGTCGAGCTCGTCGGCGGCCATCTCCGGATGCAGGACGGCGTTGGCGATCAGCGTCACGGTGCAGCTGTGGTGATCGACCGCCGCCAGGTCGGTGACCAGCAGCATCACCAGCTCGGGCAGGCCGAGCTCGTCGGGCGCGATCTCGGGCAACGTCTCGATCCGGCGCACCACGTCATAGCCGAGGTAGCCCACGAAGCCGCCGGTCAGCGGTGGCAGGCCGGGCAGCCGGGGCCCCCGGACGGCTCGCCAGGCGTCGGCCAGCAGCTCCAGCGGATCGCCCTCGACCGGCAGCCCCCGCGGCGCCTCGCCCTGCCAGCGCGCCTGACCGCCGTCGGCGCTCAGGGTCGCTATCGCGTTGACTCCCACGAAGGACCAACGAGAGAAGGAGGCGCCAGGCTCGGCTGATTCCAGCAGGAAGGTGCCGGGACGCCCGCCGCTGAGCTTGCGGTACACCCCGACCGGGGTCTCGGCGTCGGCGAACAGGGTGCGGGTCAGCGGGACCAGCCGATGGGTCTTGGCCAGCTCGGCGAGCTGCTCCCGTCCGATCTCGGTCATCGGGGGCCCCCTTCGGTCACTGCCAGCGGCGACCCGACGTCGAAGCAGCTGCGCTTGCCGGTGTGGCAGGCCGGGCCGAGCTGGTCCACCCGAACCAGCAGCGCGTCGCCGTCACAGTCCAGCGCGATCGACCGAACGTACTGCACATTGCCCGATGTGTCGCCCTTGACCCAGTACTGCTGCCGGGACCGGGACCAGTAGGTGGCCCGGCCGGTGGTCAGTGACCGGTGCAGCGCCTCGTCATCCATCCAGCCCAGCATCAGCACCTCGCCGGTGTCGTGCTGCTGCACCACCGCGGCCACCAGGCCGGCGGCGTCCCGCTTGAGCCGGTCCGCAATCTGTGGGTCCAGGCCGGAGGCAGGTGTGGCAGGCATCCTCTGATTCTGCCCGTGCGCCTTCCTCCGGCTAGCCGCGGGGCGAGGCGCGCTCGACGCTCAGAGCGGCGGTCGGTCGCCCGGGTACGGCGGGGGGCGCAGCGGCAGGGTGATCGTGACGGTGGTGCCGCCCTCGACGGAGGAGTCGAACTGGATGTGGCCACTGTGCGCCGCCACGATCTGGGCCACGATCGCCATTCCCAGGCCGCTGCCGCCCTTGGCCCGGCTGCGCGCCTTGTCAGCCCGCCAGAACCGCTCGAAGACGTGCGCCGCGTCCTCGGCCGCAAGCCCCGGGCCGGTGTCGATCACCCGCAAGGCCACCGCCTCGCCGGACGGCGTGCGGCCCGGGATCGCCTCCAGCCGGATCGGGCCTGCCGGGGTGTGGATCGCGGCGTTGGTGGCCAGGTTGATCAGCAGCCGCAGCAGCTGGTCGCGGTCACCGGTCACCACCGTGCCGCCGGACCCCAGGATGCTCAGCGGGCGCTCGGGATAGGTTGAGGCGACCGCGGAGGCAGCCTCGGCGAGCAGCTTGTCGATGTCCACCGGCTCATGCCGGATCGCCGTCGCCTGATCACCGCGTGCCAGCACCAGCAGGTCCTCGACCAGCCGCGACATCCGGGTGCCCTCGACCTCTATCCGGCGCATCGAGTCATCCGGGGAGTCGGTGGAGCGGCCCTGCAGCCGGGACAGCTCGGCGTAGCCGCGGATCGAGGTCAACGGGGTGCGCAGCTCGTGCGAGGCGTCGGCCAGGAACTGGCGCATCCGCTCCTCGCTGCGCAGCCGGGCCGCGAACTCGGTCTCGACTGCCTCCAGCAGGGTGTTCACCGACGCGGCCACCTGACCGACCTCGGTGCTCGGGTCGGCGTCGGGCACCCGGCGGTCCAGGCCCGAGCCGTCCGGCGCCAGCTCCGCGGTGACCTCCTGCGCCGTCCGGGTGACCCGCTTGAGCGGGCGCAGCCCCACCCGCACCCCCCAGCTGGTCAGCCCCGCGGCCAGCAGCACCGCCGTCGCTCCCACGACCAGCTCCAGGAGCAGCAGCCGCTGCAGGGTGTGGTCTACCTCTTCCATCGACAGCCCGGTGACCACCGTGATGGTGTCGCGGCCGATCTGGATCTGCCGGGCAGTCACCCGCAGCCGCAGGCCGTCGGGAGTGGCGATGGTGCGGATCTTGCCCGGGTCCCTCATCGTCTGCCCGCGCTGCCGGTCGGACAGGATCAGCTGCGACAGCGAGTCGATGTTGGCGGTGACGTTGATGACGACGCGGCCGGCTGAGTCATAGCCGACGATCCACTCCCGCTGGGTGGTGGCCAGCTGGGCGGCCCGGCCGCCACTGGGCACCCCGACCGAGCAGGCGCTGCCACCGGACAGGATGCACTGCCGGACGCTGCTGGCGTTGCCGGACGCCACGCTGCCCAGCTGCTGGTCCAGGCGCTGCAGCAGAAACGGCCGGAGCAGGAAGTAGGTCGTCGCGCCGGTGATCGTCACGACCACCAGCAGCAGCCCGACCACGCCGATCACCATCCGGGCGCCGAGCGTGCGCGGCAGCCACCGCGAGCGGTGACCGGCACGAGCCGGGGTCGGGGCGGGCGCCGGCGTCAGGACGGACGGCCCGGCCGGCGTCAGGACGGACGGCCCGCCCGGTGTCAGGACGGACGGCCCGCCCCAACCGGCCTGCTGACCCGGCGCCGCACCGGCCTGCTGACCAGCCGCTGGACCGGCCTGCTGACCAGCCGCCTGGCCGGTCTCTTGCCCGGGCTGCGCCCCGAGGCTGCCCAGACTCACCCTCGCGGCGCCTTGACCACGTAGCCGGCGCCCCGGACGGTGTGGATCAGCTTGGGCTCGACGTGGTCGATCTTCTTGCGCAGGTAGCCGATGTAGAGCTCGACGATGTTGGACTGGCCCTGGAAGTCGTACTTCCACACCCGGTCCAGGATCTGGGCCTTGGACAGCACCACCCGCTCGTTGCGCATCAGGTAGCGCAGCAGCTCGAACTCGGTGGCGGTCAGGTGCACCTCTTCGCCGGCCCTGGTCACCTCGTGGCTGTTCTCATCGAGTTCCAGGTCAGCGACCCGGAGCACCCCGTCGCGGTCCTGCTCGGCCTGGGTGCGGCGCAGCACGGCGTTGACCCGGGCCAGCAGCTCCTCGACGCTGAACGGCTTCACCACGTAGTCATCAGCGCCCGAGCGCAGTCCGGCCACCCGGTCGTTGGCGGCGTCGCGGGCGGTCAAGAAGATCACCGGGACGACCGATCCGGCTGACCTCAGGTGTTGCAGGACGGCGTGCCCGTCCAAGCCGGGCATCATCACATCCAGCACCACCAGGTCCGGGTCGTGCTCGGCCACCGCGGCCAGCGCGGAATGGCCGTTGTCGGCGGTCACCGCCTCGTAGCCGTCGAAGCGCAGTGCCGAGGCGACCAGGTGGACCACGTTCTCTTCGTCATCGACGACCAGCACCCGGCGCTTGAGGCGCCCAGCGGGCTGGCTTGCGGACTGACCTGCGACTGTGGAGACAGAACTGGACATCCGTTGAGGGTCCCGCGTCCGGGTAGGCACACCCTTAGCTTTCACTGTGAGGGGGCTGTGCGCTACCCCCGGCCGGCACCTCGCCGAGTGAGCCGGGCGCCTCGCCGGGTGACTAGCCGCTTGGCTGGCCGCTGACAGGCCCGCCCAACGCGGGCCCGCCCAACGTAGGCCCGCCCAACGCGGGCCCGCCCAACGCAGGCCCGCCCAACGCAGGCCCGCCCAGCGCCTGGGGGCCTTCAGGCGCCGCCGGATGCGCCGGCGTCCCCGCCACGGCGACCCGGTGGCCGCCTTCGGTGGCGACCCAGCGCCAGGACGGCGGCAGGCAGGCCAGTGTCAGCGCCAGGACCGCGGCGATCAGGACCACCGCGGGAACCTGCGGCTCGCCCGAGGCCGAGTCGAGCAGCAGGCTCAGCGCCACGCCGGCGGTCAGCAGCTGACCGGCCAGGAACACCCAGCGGTCCCAGCCGTTGATCAGCCGGCCCATCCCCCACAGGACGAAGATCAAGAAGGCGAACGCGACCAGGCCGGCGATCAGCTCGCCAGAACGGCTGCTGGTGATGTCGGGCTGGTCGACCTCGACGAAGCCGCCCCGGACGATGAACAGGAACGAGTACACGATCAGGAAGGGCACCACGGCGGTGCCGGCCGCCACCGCGGCGATCACGGTGGCCGGCGTGCGGGTCGGGTCCGGCTCGTTCATCGTCTGCTCACTCCTGTCCGCCTGCCGGGCCGGCGCCGGCCGGTGTGAACCTAGCGTGGGGCCAACCCTGTTCCGCCGCAACCGCGGCGCGCCGCGCGGCGACGGCGTCCAGCCGGCCCGAGAACAGCGCGATGGCCAGCCCGGCCAGCGCCAGCACGCCGCCGACCCGGCTGGGCCACTCGTAGCCCAAGCCCTGATCGAGCACCAGGCCGCCGATCCAGGCGCCCAGGGCGTTGGCCAGGTTCAACGTCGAGTGGTTCAACGCCGCCGCCAGGGACTGGCCCTCGCGTGCCACGTCCATCAACCGGGTCTGCAGGATCGGCACCAGCACCGAGCCGGCGACACCGAAGACGAACACGGCCAGCACGGCGCCGGGCTTGGTGCGCACCGCGTAGCCGAAGCCGAACAGCACCACGGCGGTGCCGATCAGCCCGCCGTACAGGCTGGGCATCAGCGACCGGTCGGCCAGCCGGCCGCCGAGCACCACCCCCACCGTCATGCCCAGGCCGTAGACGGCCAGCAGGCCGGTCACGGCGGTCGGGCTGACCTTGGCCAGGCTGGTCATGGTCGGCGTGATGTAGGAGTACGTGGCGAACATGCCGCCGAACCCGACGGTGCCGGTCAGCAGCGCCAGCCACACCTGGCGGTGCCGCAGCGCGCTGAGCTCGGTGCGCATCGTCAGGCCTTGCTCGGCCGGCCGCGACGGGATCCAGAGCAGCACCGCGGCCAGCGTGAGCATGCCCAGCACTCCGACCAGCCCATAGGGCCAGCGCCAACCCCATCGCTGGCCGACCAGGGTCGTCAGCGGAACGCCGACGACGTTGGCCACGGTCAGGCCGGTGAGCATCATCGACACCGCCCAGGCGCGCCGGTTGGGGGGCACCAGGGACGCCCCGACAAGCGCGCCGATCCCGAAGAACGCCCCGTGCGGCAGGCCGGAGAGGAACCGGGCGATCAGCAGGCTGGAGTAGCCCGGCGCCAGCGCCGAGGCCAGGTTGCCCAGGACGAACGCCGCCATCAGCCACCAGAGCAGCCGCTTGCGGGGCAGCCGGGCGCCGAAAGCCGCGATCAGCGGCGCGCCGATCATCACGCCGAGGGCGTAGGCGGAGATGACGTGGCCGCCCTGCGGAATCGAGATTCCCACGCCGTCGGCGATGTTGGGCAGCAGCCCCATCGAGACGAACTCGCCGGTGCCGATCGCGAAGCCGCCGATGGCCAGGGCGAAGATCGCCAGCGTGGCACGCCTGCTGGCGCCGGAGGTGGCTGCCGGTGAATCGGTTGACGCTTCAATCACCCTTCGTCCAGCACCTGAGCGCCACGAGTTGTTCCCCTGCCCGGCCACGGGGAGTCCGGCGCAGCCGTGAGGCCGCGGCTCAGCAGTCGGACAGCCCGCCGAAGTAGCCCTGGGTGAAGCGCTGGATGCGCTGCAGCGCGGTGGTCTCGTGCGCGCCGTAGGCCTTCGGCGAGGGCACCAGCTTGATCACCGCCGAGGTGGCCTCGTCCATGTCCGGCGGTGAGAGCTGAAAGCCCTGCTCTCCGTCGTTGACCGAGGCGGTGAAGGCGCCGCTGTAGCAGCTGGCGTCCAGCAGGGCGTCCCGGTCCTCGATCGGCTCGCCGAACAGCTGATCGCGCACCCCCATGCTCCAGCCGTAGACGAACAGCATGCCCAGCGAGTAGTCCGCCGGCGCGTCGTCGATCAGCGTCAGCTCGCCGGTGGAGCGGTCCACCCGCTTGTCCGGCAGGCTGTTGTAGGCCTGCCTGGCGAACTCGTCGGTGAAGTAGACGTAGTCCCCGGACGGGCAGTAGTCGAACTCGCTGGCCTGCTCGACACCCGGGCAGTCCGGATCACCGCTCTGGCGTATCGCCACGTCCTTCCAGGGCTTGTCCACCGATTCCGCCGCCTGGGCCCAGAAGGCGTTCAGCTCGTTCTGCAGGGTCGACTCCTCGGCAGAGTCCGGCGTCGGGTCGATGATGTCGGCGTAGGGCAGGTTGCCGCGCTGGGCGTAGTCGATGTCGGAGGTGAACGGGCGCTCGGTGAACTCCCGCTGCTGGAACTCCTCGCCGAAGCAGTACCTCACCCCGTTGGCGATCCCGTCGGCCATCGCCGAGAGCCGGTCGAAGCCGTTGCCGTGCGAGATCTGCCGGTAGCTCACCGGGGGCGGGTCACGCACCTGCAGGTAGCCCAGCAGGGTCTCCTCCAGCTCCTGCTCGGTGACCGAGACGTGCTCGGTCTGACCGTCCCGGGCGGCGCGGATGAACGCCCCGGCGGCGCAGTCGGCCTGGGTCTCGGTGAAGATGGTGGGCGGGCGCTCGCCGGTGGCCGAGGCGTCGAAGATCCCCAGCCGCTGCTGCATGGCGTGCCCCCACTCGTGCGCGACCACCGCGGTGATCATGAACCGGCCGTACTTCTCAGCCAGCTGGCCCACCAGGTGCTCGGGGTCGCGGTCATAGACCACCGAGTCGTCAGCGGTGCAGTAGAAGGCGTTGTTCTCGGCGCCTTTCGGGTCCTGGCGCAGGCAGGCGTTGCGCCTGGCCGCGGCGGGGACTTCAGTCCCGTTGACCGAGTAGATCCCGCCGCGCAGCTCCGGGTAGGGCCGGCCGCCGGAGACCTTGGAGTAATTGGCGCGCCAGAACTCCTGCAGGTCTGCGATGGCGTTCTTGACCTGCTGGTCGAACTCGGTGCGCCCGTCGTTGACGACCCGGACGGAGGCGTCGGCCTGCGAGTCCGACCGCGAGCCGCTGGAGGTCGAGCCGGTGTTGTCGGGCCTGGGCAGCGACGGTTCGCAGGCCGGCAACAGCATGGCCAGCGGTGATAGCGCCGCTACGAGCGCCAGGCGGGCTGTGATCCTCACGGGCGGTTCCCGGCTCGACGACCGCTGGGCTGGGCTGGCCGGCGGCGCCCGACGACGCGGGCAAGAAGCCACGTTACCGCCGCCGACCAGCTCAGGGGGCGACTGGGGGCAGCCGGACCGGGACGCCGGCCGCGGCCAGGCAGCTCTTGACCTCGCCGATGCTGACCTGCTGGTAGTGGAACACGCTGGCCGCCAGCACCGCGTCGGCGCCGGCCGCCACCGCCGGGGGGAAGTGCCGCGCCGCGCCGGCGCCGCCGCTGGCGATCACCGGCACCGACACCACCGCCCGGACCGCTGCGATCAGCTCCAGGTCGAAGCCGTTCTGGGTGCCGTCGGCGTCCATCGAGTTCAGCAGGATCTCCCCCGCGCCGAGCTCAGCGGCTCGGGCCGCCCACCACAGCGCGTCGACGCCGGCGCCGCGCCGGCCGCCGTGAGTGGTCACCTCGAAGCCGGACTCGGTCGCCGCCGCGCCGGCCGGCGTCCGGCGCGCGTCCACCGACAGCACCAGCACCTGCCGGCCGAACCGGTCGGCGATCTCGGCAAGCAGCTCGGGGCGGGCGATCGCGGCGGTGTTGACCCCGACCTTGTCCGCGCCCGCGCGCAGCAGCGCGTCCACGTCGGCTACCGAGCGCACCCCGCCGCCCACGGTGAGGGGGATGAAGACCTGCTCGGCGGTCCGCGACACCACCTCCAGGGTGGTCTGCCTGCCCGCGGAGGACGCCGTGATGTCGAGAAAGGTCAGCTCGTCGGCGCCCTCGGCGTCATAGCGGCGGGCCAGCTCCACCGGATCGCCGGCGTCGCGCAGGCCGGTGAAGTTGACGCCCTTGACCACCCGGCCGTCCGCGACGTCCAGGCAGGGGATCACCCGCACCGCGACAGCCATGCTCAGCCCTCGGCCGCCGCGGCCACCGCGGCCAGCGCCTCGCGCAGGGTGAAGGCGCCGGCGTAGAGCGCCTTGCCGATGATCGCGCCCTCGACGCCGATCTCGCGCAACCCGGCCAGGCTGCGCAGGTCCGCCAGCGAGGACACCCCGCCGGAGGCCACCACCGGCCGGTCGGTGACGGCGCACACCGAGCGCAGCAGCTCCAGGTTCGGCCCGGTCAGGGTGCCGTCGCGGTGCACGTCGGTCAGCACGTAACGGGCGCAGCCGTCGCGGTCCAGCCGCTCGATCGTCTCGTAGAGGTCACCGCCCTCCGAGGTCCAGCCCCGGGCCGCCAGGGTCGTGCCGCGGACGTCGAGGCCGACGGCGATCCGGTCGCCGTGCCGGGCGATCGCCGAGCGCACCCAGTCCGGGGACTCCAGGGCCGCGGTGCCCAGGTTAACCCGCGCGCAGCCGGTGGCCAGCGCCGCGGCGAGTGAGTCGTCATCGCGGATCCCGCCGGACAGCTCCACGGCGATGTCGAGCCGCCCGGTCACCTCGGCCAGCAGCTCGCGGTTGTCGCCGCGGCCGAACGCGGCGTCCAGGTCCACCAGGTGCACCCACTGGGCGCCGTCGGCCTGCCAGTCCAGCGCGGCCTGCAGCGGGCTGCCGTAGGAGGTCTCGGTGCCGGCCGCGCCCTGCACCAGCCGGACCGCGACGCCGTCGGCGACGTCGACGGCCGGCAGCAGCGTCAGCGGCCGATGCTGGGCGGTCATCTCCTGCTCCGATCTCCGAAGGCCAGGGCCAGCGCCGGCACGGCGATCGCCGCGACCAGCAGCACGCCGATCACCATGACGACCGATCGGCTCATCAGGTAGGTCAGCACCACCACGACCAGCAGCGCCGAGGCGATGACGGCGCGCTGCTCCTTGCGGCGGACGCTGAGCCTGCCGGCCTGCGGCTGGCGGCGCCGGCCGGCCAGGGCGCGCCAGGATGCCTGCCAGCGAGCTCGCCGGCGGCGGCGCTCGGCCTCGGCGGCCTGCCGCTGGCGGTGCAGCTCCTGCCGTTGCGCGGTGGCGGCCAGGCGTTCGGCGCGCAGGCGGGCCCGTTGCTTGCTCATGCTCGTCCGGCCGCTGCGGGGACGGTGAGAGCAGCCGCCGTCACAGGCTGCCCAGCCAGTTGGCCAGCAGTCGCGCCCCGGCGTCTCCGGACTTCTCCGGGTGGAACTGGGTAGCTGACACCGGTCCGGCCTCCACCGCCGCGACGAACTCCTCGCCGTGCTCGGCCAGGGTGACCGCGAAGCCGATGTGGTCAGAGCTGGTCTGCGCAGCGCCGGCCTGCTCGGCCTGCTCAGCGCCCGAGCCGGCCTGCTCGGCCTGATCAGCGCTCGGGTGCACCGCGTAGGAGTGCACGAAGTAGAACCGGGCGTCCTCGACGCCGTCGAACAGCGTGGAGCCGGCCGGTGGGCGCACCGTGTTCCATCCCATGTGCGGGATCACCGGGGCGTTGAGCCGCTCGACCCGGCCTGGCAGCAGGCCCAGGCCCGGCGTTTCGACGCCGTGCTCGATGCCGGCCGAGAACAGCACCTGCATGCCCACGCAGATGCCGAGCACCGGCCGGCCGGCTTGCGCCCGCTCGGTCAAAATCTGCTGCGCCTGCACCCGGCGCAGGCCCGCCATGCACGCGGCGAACGCTCCGACGCCCGGCACCACCAGTCCATCGGCCTCCACCGCGGCCCGCGGGTCGGCGCTCAGCTCGACGTCGGCGCCGACCCGTTCCAGCGCCCGCACCGCCGAGCGGATGTTGCCCGAGCCGTAATCGAGCACGACCACCCTGCTCATCTGCCACCGCGCTTCATCTGCCACCGCTTCATCTGCCACCGCGCTTCAACTGGGGCCGGCCCACCGCTACAGCACGCCCTTGGTCGAGGGCACGCCGGACTGCCGCGGATCCAGCTCCACCGCCGCCCGCAGCGCCCGGGCCACCGCCTTGTACTGCGCCTCGGTGATGTGGTGCCAGTCCCGGCCGCCGTGCACGGTGACGTGCATCGCCACCCGGGCGTGGTAGGTGAAGGACTCGAAGACGTGCCGGGTCAGGGTGGTGGCGTAGGCGGTGTCGCGGCCGATCAGGTACGGCGGCGCGCCCTCTGGCTCGTTGTGCACCAGGTAGGGCCGGCCGGACAGGTCGACCGCCGCCGACACCAGCGCCTCGTCCATCGGGATCATCGCGTCGCCGAACCGCCGGGTGCCGGCCTTGTCGCCGGCCGCCTCGGCGAAGGCCTGGCCGAGCGCGATGGCGGCGTCCTCGACGCTGTGATGGGAGTCGATGTGCAGGTCGCCCTCGACGTGGGCGGTCAGGTCGAACAGGCCGTGCTTGGCGAACGAGCCCAGCATGTGGTCGAAGAACCCGACCCCGGTGCTGATGTCAGCGCTGCCCGCGCCGTCGAGGTCGATCTCGACCAGCACCTTGGTCTCGGCGGTGGTGCGCTCGATGCGTCCCATGCGTCCCATGCGGCTCACGCGCGGTCCTCCTCTGTAGATCCGGTTCCGGTGGACCCGGTCACCTGCCGCGCCGCCGGGTCGCCGCTCAGCTGCCCCATCGCGGCCAACTCTGACAGGGCGCCCCTGAAGGCCCGCATCTCTTCGGCGGCGCCGATCGAGACCCGCAGCCAGCCGTCCGGGCCGGTCTTGCGGATCAGCACGCCCCGATCGAGCAGACCCTGCCACACCGCGTGCCGATCGGCGAAGGCGCCGAACAGCACGAAGTTGGCGTCGGAGTCGGCCGCGCGCAGGCCCAGGCCGCGCAGCCAGCTCACGGTCGCGTCCCGTTCGGCCCGCAGCTCGCTGACCCGGCCCAGCAGCTCGTCGCTGTTGGCCAGCGCGGCCAGCGCGGTCGCCTGGCTCACCGCGGACAGGTGGTAGGGCAGCCGGACGATCCGGACGGCGTCCACCACCTCCGACGAGGCGGCCAGGTAGCCCAACCGGCCGCCGGCCAGCGCGAACGCCTTGCTCATCGTCCGGGTGACGATCAACTGCGGGTAGTCGGCGAGCAGGCTCATCGCGCTGGGCACCCCGGCCCGGCGGAACTCGGCGTAGGCCTCGTCGACGATCACCACCCCGGGCGCGGTGTCCAGGACGGCCCGCAGCTGCTCCTGCGGCAGGGCCGTCCCGGTCGGGTTGTTCGGCGAGGCCAGCAGCACCACCGACGGCTGCAGCTTGCTGATCATGCCGATCGCGGAGTCCAGGTCCAGGCCGAAGTCGGCGGCCCGCCGCCCGGTCGCCCACTCCGTGGAGGTGTTGCGGGCGTACTCGGGGTACATCGCGTACGTCGGGGCGAAGGACAGCGCGGTGCGGCCCGGCCCGCCGAAGGCCTGCAGCAGCTGCTGCATGACCTCGTTCGAGCCGTTGGCCGGCCAGAGCTGCTCCGGGCCCAGCCGCACACCGGCCTCGCCGACGAGGTAGCCGGCCAGCGCGGCGCGCAGCTCGGCGCACTCCCGGTCGGGGTAGCGGTTGAGCCCGGCCGCGGCGGCGCTCACCGCGGCGGCGATGTCGGCCACCACCTTGGCCGAGGGCGGGTAGGGGTTCTCGTTGGTGTTCAGCCGCACCGCCACGTCCAGCTGCGGGGCGCCGTAGGGCGCCTGACCGCGCAGCTCCGGACGCAGCGGCAACTCCCACGCGGGGCTTCTCGGAACCGCAGGGCTTCTCGGAACCCCGGAGCTTGTCGGAACAGCGGAGCTTGTCGGAACAGCAGGGCTTGTCGGAACCCCGGGGCTCGCCGGAACAGCGGAGCTTGTCGGAACAGCGGGGTTCGCCGGAACGCTGGAGGGGGCGCCGGTCATGGACGCGGCATCCGGGCGCTGACCGCCGCGCCGTGCGCCGGCAGGTCCTCTGCCTCGGCCAGGGCCAGGACGTGCGGGGCCACCTCGAGCAGCGCCTCGCGGGTGTACTCGACCAGGTGGACGCCGCGCAGGAAGGACTGCACGCTCAGCCCGGAGGCGTGCCGGGCGGTGCAGCCAGTGGGCAGCACGTGGTTGGAGCCGGCGCAGTAGTCGCCGAGCGAGACCGGCGAGTGGGCGCCGACGAACACGCACCCGGCGTGCCGGACCCGCTCGGCCCACATGCGCGCCTCGACGGTGATCACCTCCAGGTGCTCGGCGGCGTAGGCGTTGACCACCTCCAGGCCCTGCTCCAGATCGGCCACCAGCACGATCGCCGACTGCGGCCCGGACAGCGCGGTGCGGACCCGCTCGACATGGCGGGTGCGGGCCACCTGCTCATGCAGCTGCGCCGTCACGGCGTCGGCGAGCTCGCCGGAGTCGGTCACCAGCACCGAGGCGGCCGCCGGGTCGTGCTCGGCCTGGCTGATCAGGTCCGCGGCGACGTGGGCCGGATCGGCGGTGCGGTCGGCCAGGATGGCGATCTCGGTCGGGCCCGCCTCGGCGTCGATCCCGATCACCCCGCGCAGCAGGCGCTTGGCCGCCGCGACGTAGACGTTGCCCGGCCCGGTCACCAGGTCCACCGGCTCGATGCCGAACTCAGGGTCGCCGTAGGCCATCAGCGCGATCGCCTGCGCGCCGCCGACGGCGTAGACCTCCTCCACCCCGAGCAGCGCGCAGGCCGCCAGGATCGTCGGGTGCGGCAGCCCGCCGAACTCCTTCTGCGGCGGTGAGCAGACCGCCAGCGACGGCACCCCGGCCACCTGGGCCGGAACCACGTTCATCACCACCGAGGACGGGTAGACCGCGATGCCGCCCGGGACGTAGAGCCCGACCCGGTCCACCGGGACCCACTTCTCGGTCACCATGGCGCCCGGCGCCACCTCGACGTCGGTGACGCCTCGGCGCTGCTCGGCGTGCGTGATCTGGACCCGCCGGATGGATTCCTCCAGGGCGGCCCGCACCGAGCCGTCCAGGCCGGCCAGCGCCTTGGCCAACGCCTCGGCCGGCACCCGGGGCTCGGGCACGTCCACCCCGTCGAAGCGGGCGGTGGCCGCCCGGGCGCCGGCGTAGCCCTGCTCGCGGACCGCCCGGACCAGCGGGGTGACCGCGTCGAGGGCCGAGCTGACGTCCATCGCGGCCCGCGGCAGCATCCGGCGGAGCTGCCCGGGGCTGGCGGCGGTGGCGGACAGGTCGACACGGCGAAGCACAAAGCCAGTCTAGTTAGCTCCAGCGCCTGCCACTCCGGTCGCTGTCGCTGCCGCCAGGCGAACCGTGGCTTTTGCCATAGTTCTGCAGTGGCTCTGCGGTGGCTCTGCGGGACCTCTGCGCCGGCTCTGCAATGGCTCTAGGGTGGCTGCGCGGGCCTGAAGCGGCGCGCGGCCGGGCCCTAACCGTCGTACGGTGAGCGGGTGCCTCATCCGACGTCCGGCAAGACCGAGGTGCTGCCGCTGTTCCCGCTGGGAACGGTGCTGACGCCTGGTATGCGGCTGTCGTTGCACGTCTTCGAACCCCGTTACCGCCAGCTCGTCGCCGACCTGCTCAACGCCAAAGGCGCCGGCGCCCCGGAGTTCGGAGTGGTCGCGCTGCGCCAGGGCTGGGAGGTCGGTGACCTCGGCGACGTCTACGACGTCGGCACGTCGGCCCGGGTGACCGATGTGGTGCCGCACGCCGACGGCCGCTGCGATCTGGCCGCGATCGGCGAGCGCCGGTTCGTCATCGAGTCACTGGACACCGGCGCCAAGCCCTACCTGATCGCCTCCGTCCACTGGCTGGCCGAGCCGCCGGGCGCGGTCGGCGCCGGCCTGACCACCTCGGTGCGGCGCGCGCTGGCGCTCCACCTGCGCACCCTGGCAGCGCTCAACCCCGACCTCGGGGACTCCCTCGGCCCGCCGGCGCCCACGATCGACTCCTGGGCGTTGTCCTACGCGGTGGCCCAGCTGCCCTCGCTGCCGCTGCTGGACCGCCAGACGCTGCTGGGCATCGCTGACACCGCGGCCCGGCTGCGGGCCGGCCGGTCGGTGCTGCGCCGGGAGACCGAGCTGATGCGCCAGCTCCGCGCCGTGCCGGTCACCGCGGCGACCTTCCGGCGCGACGCTGGGAACAGTTGAGGGCGGCTTTCGGGGACCAGCTGAGGGCGGCTTTCAGGACCGGCTGAGGGCGGCTCCCGGGACCGACTAAGGGCGGCTCCGGCTGACTTCAGCCACTCTGTAAGTCGGGGTCTCCACTGAGCCCGGCCAGCGCGGTGTAGACCAGCACTGCGAAGAAGGCCTGGACCGCCAGCGCCGGCCAGGAGTGCAGGCTCAGCTCTGGGGCGAACGCGGCATTGAGCTTGCGGGCGGGGCCGGACCCGGACAGCGCCTCGCCGACAGCACAGGCCAGCACCGAGCTCAGCACCCCGGCTCCGGCCAGGGCTGCGAGCACTGCTGGCCCCCGGTGGGCCCGCAGCCGCCAGGCCAACAGCCCGAACACCAGGCCGAGCAGCACCGACAGCAGCACGAACCGGCCGTCGCCGGCGATCTGGGACTCGCTCTCCTGCGGCACCACGAAGGCCGGCTTGCCGTCGGCGCCGGCCACGAGATAGGAGAGGGTCGGCGGCGCCCAGGCGTGCCAGACCAGGCCTACCAGGGCGCCGGCCAGCAGTTGCCCGGCCACCAGCAACGCCAACGGCCGCCAGGACCGGCGGGCGCGGCGGGCGTTGCTGGCGTCGGGCGCGGGCAGGTCGGTGTCGGTGACGGCGTCGGTCATCGGCTCCCCTGATCAGCGGCGGCGCCGCGCTGGCCAGCAGCGGGCAGGTTGGGCGGTCGGCCGGTCAGCGGTGCTTCCGCCGGCCGGACGGCCCGGTGGCCGGGCGCGTCAGGGTTAACGGTAAGCCGACCGTCGGCGAACACCGCACCCGGCGTCGCCAGACCGCCCGCGCGCTGTTGGCTGCGGCCCTCCAAGGCAGTCATGCGAGCGCTGGACGAGCCCGGTCAAGCCAGTCACCGAGAAGCGGGGCGAGCAGCTCCGGCCGCTCGTGGATGAGCGCGTGACCGGCGCCTTCGATCACTGCGAGGGTGGCGTGCGGATAGCGCTCCAGCAGTCCGGTCGCGTCGGCGTACCCGACGGTCGAATCGTGTCGTCCTGCCGCGATCAGCGCCGGCGCAGAGAAGGCGCCTGCGCCGACGTCGACCGTCCATCCCGTGAAGATGCGCCCCAGCGCAGCCTCGTCAACCAGCCCCATGCCCGGCAGGACGTGGTCACGGTAGCGGCGGGCGGTGGTCGGCGTGCGTATGACGAAGTACTCATCGAAGCTCTGGCGTTGCCCAGGTTCGAGTTCGTCGTAGGCGCGGGGCTCGCAACGGACGACCTGGTGGTCGGGAACCGGTCCTGTGCGGTCGGCGACGGGGCATAGCAACGCCAGGCCCAGCACGACGTCCGGCCGCTGGGCCGCCACTCCACGCGCCAGGTAGGCGCCGTAGGAATGCCCAAGCAGCAGCACCGGTCCTGCGCCGAGGTCATCGATGAACGCACCGAGCAGAGTCACGACATCGTCGTTGCAGGTCAGGCCGCTGGCGGTCGAGCGACCCATCCCGGGCAGATCCGGGTAGATCCGCCGGTGTCCCTCGCAGGCAGGGATGGCCTCGATCGCCGCCTCGATCTCGCGGTGATCGACACCGGCGCCGTGGAGTGCGACAAGCGGCACGCCGTCGCCGTGCTCGATGTAATTGATCAGGACCTCGCCGATCCGTCGTTCCATGTCGACACCGTAATGATTGGCCCGACCGCTGGGCTGCGGCGAAGATGCGGGCAACGCCGAAGGAGAACGCCATGCAGACCTATGACATCAAGAAGGAGCGTAAGGACCTCTACGCGCCGAAGCGGGTCGACTTCGAGATTGTCGACGTGCCCGAAATGTGGTTCCTCATGATCGACGGGCACGGCGACCCGAACACCTCAGTGGCCTACCGCGAAGCGGTGGAGGCGCTGTACACGGCCTCCTACGCAGTGCGAGCCGCCGCAAAGACAAGGTGGGGAAGGGTCCACACGGTGGCGCCCCTGGAAGGACTGTGGTCAGCGAAGGATTGGACCGCCTTCCGTGCCCGCGACAAGGACGCCTGGGACTGGACGATGATGATCGCCCAACCCGACTGGATCACCCACGAGCTGTGCGACAAGGCCATCAGCGCCGCCGCGCAGAGGAGACAGTTGCCAGCGCTCGGCTTGATCCGCTTCGAGCGCTGGGCCGAAGGCCGCAGCGCGCAGATCTTGCACGTCGGCTCCTACGACGATGAGGGCGCGACACTAGAGCGCCTGCATGCCGAGTTTCTCCCCGCCCACGGACTAGCGCCACGAGGCCGCCACCACGAGATTTACCTCTCGGATGCCCGCAAAACCGAACCTGCCAAGCTGAAGACGATCCTGCGCCAACCGGTCGTAGAAGGCGGGGCTTGATAGAGGCCTGGACACCTCTCTGACTTGATTGAGCCACTCAGAAAATCGGGGCCTCGCGCATGGGTAAGCAGCGTCAGGCTGGCCTTTCGTCTCAGAACCGTCCGGGCGGCATCTGGCGCAGCAGGATCTGCAGCTCGTCCACCTGGCTGGGCGGCACCACCTTGGTCAGGTCGATCCGGCTCAGCGCGGCCATGGTTCGCACCCGACGCACCGGGCGCAGCAGCCGCCAGGCGATCAGCAGCGGCCCCCAAGGCACGCCGGGCAGGCCGACCCGGCGCAGCTCGCGGCGCAGCCCCTTGCGCGTCCTGGTGACCAGCGCGGCCACCCGGGGCTCCAGCGGCCCTAGCCTGCTCGCGCCGGACAGCCGTCGCGCGAGGGCGTTGAGCAGGCCCCGCACCGCGAAGATCAGCAGGGCGGCCAGGCCCACCAGCACCGCCAGCAACCTCAGATGCCCGAGCCAGCACAGCACGGCGACCAGCAGCACCAGCACGCCGGTCCACTGCACGGCGTTGACGACCGAGCTGCCCAGCGCCCGGGTCAGCAGGTAGCGACGCAGCACCGCCTGGCTGGCCGCCGAGCCAGGCCCGATGTTGCCCACCTCGATGACCGGCCGCTCATCGAACACCGGCCTCTCTTTGGTGACCGGACGCTTCACGAACACCGGACGCTCAGGGTTGCCGCCGGAGGGCGCTAACGGCCGCCCGGGCCGGATCTGCTCGCTCATACCTACTCCAACGATCTCCGGCCCCGGGGAGTTTCCACATGAACCACCCCGCCACGTCCTGCCTCAGCGGCCCGGCGAGCTGCTCACCTGCTGGTCGCTGATCGCGTTGGGCCCCAGCAGCGCCTTGATGTCGCCCATCAAACCCTGCGACGGCGTCACCCGGTAGTCGGGCAATTCGGTCCGCAACCGCTGACCGAACGTCAGCTGGATCTCGACCGGGGTCATGCCCGGGTGCGAGCGCAGGATCTCCTTGAGGTTCTCCACGACCGCCTGCCTGCACTGCTGCTGGTTCATCACCAGCCGCAGCGGGCCGTCCATCCCCTTGGTCAGGTCGGGCAACGTCAGGTTCGAGCCGATGATCCGGATGGTGTCCTCGCGGGCGTCCACCCGGCCGTTGATCACCACGATCGCGTCCTCGGCGATCTGCAGACCGACCTGGGCGTAGGACGCCGGGAAGAACAGCACCTCGACCGAGCCTTCGAGGTCTTCGAGCACCACCTGGGCCCACGCCTTGCCGTCCTTGGTCATCCGCCGGGTGACGCTGGACAGGATGCCGGCCACCGTGACCTTCTCGCCGTCCTTGACGGCCTCGGTCTGCAGCTCGGCGATGCTGACCTCCGCCTCAGACTTGAGGATGTGCTCCACCCCCAGCAGCGGGTGGTCGCTGACGTAGAGGCCGAGCATCTCGCGCTCGAAGTTGAGCAGCACCGACTTGTCCCACTCGCCCTCGGGCACCCGGACTGCGAACATGTCCCCCAGGCCACCGGAGTCGGAGTCGTCGCCGAAGCCGAACAGGTCGAACTGGCCGATCGCCTCGGCGCGCTTGGTGCTCAGCACCGCGTCGATCGAGGCCTCGTACACCTGGATCAGGCCCTTGCGGTGGTGGCCGAGGGAGTCGAAGGCGCCGGCCTTGATCAGCGCCTCGATGGTGCGCTTGTTGCAGGCCACCGCGTCGACCTTGCGCAGGTAGTCGGCGAAGTCGGTGAAGGCGGAGTTGGACTTGCGGCAGGCGGTGATCGAGGTGACCACGTTGCCGCCGACGTTGCGCACCGCCGTCAGGCCGAAGCGGATGTCGGTGCCGGTGGGGGTGAAGTTGGCGTCGGAGGAGTTCACGCACGGCGGCAGCACCTTGATGCCCATCCGGCGGCACTCGGCCAGGTAGACGGCCATCTTGTCCTTGTCGTCCTTGACCGAGGTCAACAGCGCGGCCATGTACTCGGCCGGGTAGTTGGCCTTGAGGTAGGCGGTCCAGTACGACAGCATCCCGTAGGCGGCCGAGTGCGCCTTGTTGAAGGCGTAGTCGGAGAACGGCACCAGGATGTCCCACAGCGTCTTGACCGCGGCCGCGGAGTAGCCGTTGGCCGCCATGCCGGCCGAGAACTTCTCGTACTGGGCGTCCAGCTCGGACTTCTTCTTCTTGCCCATCGCCCGGCGCAGCAGGTCAGCGCCGCCGAGGGTGTAGCCGGCCAGCGACTGGGCGATCGAGATGACCTGCTCCTGGTAGACGATCAGGCCGTAGGTGTCGCTCAGGACCTCGGCCAGCGGCGCCTCCAGCTCGGGGTGGATCGGCACCACCGGCTCACGGCCGTTCTTGCGGTTGGCGTACTTGTTGTGCGAGTCCGCGCCCATCGGCCCCGGCCGGTACAGCGCGATGACCGCCGAGATGTCCTCGAAGTTGTCCGGGCGCATCGAGCGCAGCAGGGCCCGCAGCGGCCCGCCGTCGAGCTGGAAGACCCCCAGCGTGTCGCCCCGGCTGAGCAGCTCGTAGGTCGGCCGGTCATCCAGCGGCAGGTCCTCCAGGACGAAGTCGATGCCCCGGTTGGCCTTGATGTTGTCGACCGCGTCATCGAGGATCGTCAGGTTTCGCAACCCGAGGAAGTCCATCTTGATCAGGCCGAGGCTCTCGCACGACGGGTAGTCGAACTGGGTGATGATGGCGCCGTCGGCCTCGCGGCGCATGATCGGGATGACGTCGATCAGCGGGTCGCTGGACATGATGACGCCGGCGGCGTGCACCCCCCACTGCCGCTTGAGGCCCTCCAGGCCCTTGGCGGTGTCGACCACCCGCTTGACCTCGGGGTCGGCCTCGTACAGCGCTCGGAACTCCCCGCCCTCGCCGTAGCGGTTGTGCGTGGTGTCGAAGATCTTGCCGAGCGGGACGTCCTTGCCCATCACCGGCGGCGGCATCACCTTGGTGATCCGGTCGCCCATGGCGAACGGGTAGCCCAGCACCCGGGCGGCGTCCTTGACTGCCTGCTTGGCCTTGATGGTGCCGTAGGTGACGATCTGGGCGACCCGCTCGTCGCCGTACTTGTCGCTGACGTAGCGGATCACCTCACCGCGCCGGCGCTCGTCGAAGTCCACGTCGAAGTCGGGCATCGAGACCCGGTCGGGGTTGAGGAACCGCTCGAAGATCAGCCCGTGCTGCAGCGGGTCGAGGTCGGTGATGCGCATCGCGTAGGCGACCATGCTGCCGGCGCCCGAGCCGCGGCCGGGGCCCACCCGGATGCCGTTCTCCTTGGCCCAGTTGATGAAGTCGGCGACGACCAGGAAGTAACCCGGAAAACCCATCTGGGTGATGACGCCGACCTCGAAGTCGGCCCGGGCCCGGACGTCGGCCGGGATGCCGTTCGGGTAGCGGACGTGCAGGCCCCGCTCGGTCTCCTTGACGAACCAGGACGTCTCGTCCTCGCCCTCGGGGACCGGGAACCGGGGCATGTAGCTCTTGGACTCGTCGAAGGCGACCTCGCACCGCTCGGCGATCAGCAGGGTGTTGTCGCAGGCCTCGCGCAGCTCGTACTTGTCGGCCCACAGCGAGCGCATCTCGGCCGGCGACTTGAGGTAGAAGTCCTTGGCGTCGAACTTGAACCGGTTCTGGTCCTGCATGGTCTTGCCGGACTGCACGCACAGCAGCACCTCGTGCGCGTCGGCGTCCTCGGCGCGGGTGTAGTGCAGGTCGTTGGTCGCCACCATCGGCAGGCCCAGGTCCTTGCCGAGCCGGAGCAGGCCGTCGCGCACCCGGGTCTCGATGCCCAGGCCGTGGTCCATCAGCTCCAGGAAGAAGTTGTCCTTGCCGAAGATGTCTCTGAACTCGGCGGCGCTGCGCCTGGCGTTGTCGTAGTTGCCGATCCGCAGCCAGGTCTGGATCTCACCCGACGGGCAGCCGGTGGTGGCGATCAGGCCCTGGGCGTAGTCGTTGAGCAGCTCGCGGTCTGCCCGCGGCTTGTAGAAGAAGCCCTCCAGGCTCGACCGGCTGGAGAGCCGGAACAGGTTGTGCATGCCGGTGGTGTTCTCGGCCAGCAGCGTCATGTGGGTGAACGCGCCGGCGCCGGAGACGTCGTCCTCGCCGCCGGCGTTCCAGCGCACCCGGGTGCGGTCGCCGCGATGGGTGTTCGGGGTGAGGTAGGCCTCCATGCCGATGATCGGCTTGACGCCGTGCGCCTTGGCCTTCTTGTAGAAGTCATAGGCGCCGAAGACGTTGCCGTGATCGGTCATGGCCAGCGCCGGCATGCCCATCCGGGCGGTCTCGGCGAACAGGTCGTCGAGCCGGGCGGCGCCGTCGAGCATCGAGTACTCGGTGTGCACGTGCAGGTGGACGAAGGAGTCGGGCTCTCGGGTAACGGTCACAGCGGTGCCCACGTCCTTCGTTCGGGTGGCGCCCATCGATCAGGCTGGCCAGCGGATTCCGATTCTGCACCTCCCGTCCGACAACCCGAAGAACCAGCCACCTGATCGGCGCGCCTTTCAACCTGTTATTGAGAGTCGCTACCGCCAGCCGTCGGAGGCCCGGAAAGTGAGTGGGCGTCAGACGGCTGTGACAGCATGAGGCCCATGTCCATCATCAAGATCAACGCCATCACGGTCGCCGCCGACAGCGGCGACGAACTGGCCAAGCGGTTCGCGGCCCGGGCCGGTGCGGTCGACAATCAGGACGGCTTCGAGGGCTTCGAGCTGCTGCAGCCGACCGACGGCCGGACCACCTGGCTGGTGGTCACCCGCTGGCGCGACGAGGAGGCCTTCAACGCCTGGGCCAGCTCGCCGGCCTTCGGCCAGGGCCACCGCTCCGAGGGCCCGCACGCCCAAGGCGGCGGCGAGTCGGCTGCGGGCGGCGAGTCGGCCGAGCAGCCCAAGAAGCCGGTCGGGGTCAGCAGCGAGCTGTGGTCCTACCAGGTCGCCGGCGGCTCCGCGGGCGGCTCGGACGCCTGACGCGGCCCCCAGCTAAAGCCCGGCAGGCGCGCGGGGCAGCCGATCCGGCCGCCCCGCCGCTTAGGGCGCTCAGCCGCTTTAGGCACTCAGCCGCTTTAGGCGCTCAGCCGCTCAGCCGCTCAGCCGCTTTAGGCGCTCAGCCGCTTTGGGCGCTCAAGCCGCTCAGGGCCGAGCTCAGGACTCGGCGTCCAGGACGTCCAGGGCGTGCTGCAGGTCTGCCGGAAACGGCGACACGACGGTCAGCCGCTCTCCGGTGCCCGGATGCTCGAAGGACAGCGAGCGGGCGTGCAGCCACTGCCTGCTCAGGCCGAGGCGCCGGCTCAGCACCGGGTCGGCGCCGTAGACCATGTCGCCGCAGCACGGGTGGCGCAGCGCGGCCATGTGCACCCGGATCTGGTGGGTGCGCCCGGTCTCCAGGCGCACGTCGAGCAGCGAGGCGGCCCGGTAGGCCTGCACCGTCTCGTAGTGGGTGACGCTGGGCCGGCCGCTGGCCACCACCGCGAACTTCCAGTCCGAGGACGGGTGCCGATCGATCGGGGCGTCCACCGTGCCGCTGCTCGGGTCGGGATGGCCCTGCACCAGAGCGGCGTACAGCTTCTCCACGGTGCGCTCCTTGAACGCCCGCTTGAGCCCGGTGTAGGCCCGCTCGCTCTTGGCGACCGCCATCACCCCGGTGGTGCCGGCGTCCAACCGGTGCACGACGCCCTGCCGCTCGGCCGCGCCCGAGGTCGACAACCGGACCCCCATGGCCGCCAGCCCCTGAGTGACCGTCGGGCCGTCCCAGCCGATGCTCGGATGCGCCGCGACGCCGACCGGCTTGTCGATCACCACCAGGTCGTCGTCGTCATACAGGATGCTCAACCCGTCCACCGCCCGCGGCGGCGCGGCGGCCAGGTCCACCGGCTCGGGAATGCTGATCTCCAGCAAGGACCCGCCGCGGACCTTCTCCGAGCGGGCCGGGCTGCCGCCGTCCAGGGTGACCGCCCCGTCGTCGATCAGGCCGGCAGCCGCCGACCGGGACAACCCGAACAGCCGGGACAGCGCGACGTCCAGGCGCAGGCCGTCCAGGCCGTCGGGGACCGCCAGCATCCGGACGTCAGTCATGCGGCCGGCTCTCGGCGGCCCGGTCCTGCGGCGCCGCCACAGGCTCGTCGGCGGGCTTGTCCACCGGTCGCGCCCGCGGCAGCGTCACCGGCTCGTCGGCGGGCTCGTCCTGCGGTGGCGTCACCGGCTCGTCCTCAGCTCGCCGGCCCCGGCCGGAGCTGAACTCCACACCTCGCAGCGACAGCAGCACGGCCAGCGCGCCACCGGTCATGATCGCCGAGTCGGCCAGGTTGAAGATGGGCCAGACATGACCGTCGTTGGCCAGCACCGAGATCCAGTCCACCACGTGGCCCTTGCCCGGTGACGGCGCCCGGAACAGCCGGTCCGCCAGGTTGCCCATCGCGCCACCCAGCACCAGCCCGAGCGCCAGCGCCCAGCCGGTCGAGGTGAGCCGGCGAGCCGCCCGGATCACCACCGCGATGACGATGAGCGAGATCGCGGTCAGCACCACGGTGGCTCCGGCGGCCAGCGAGAAGGCGGCTCCGCTGTTGCGGGCGTGCACCAGGTAGACCGCGCCCCCGAGCAGCCGCACCCCCGGATCGGTCGGCTCGATAGTGGCCACCACCACGATCTTGCTCACCAGGTCAGCGGACAGCGCGACCAGCGCGGTGAGGAAGAACAGCCAGGTCTTGCGCACCGGGGACCGGCCGGCGAGGTGCGCCGAATCAGCCGATCGAGGGTTGCTCACCTGGCCATTCTCGCGCATCGGGCAGGCAGCGGCGCACCTGGCAGGCTGGCCGGCGCCGCAGCGCCGGGCCGGCAGCCGCTCGCGCAGGTCAGCGCCGCTCGGCCCGCGCCTTGCACTGGGCGTCCAAGGTCGCCATCGGAAGCGCCTTGAGCCGAGCTTTGGGGATGGGCCGGCCGCAGTCCTCGCAGAGGCCGTAGACGCCGGAGTCGATCCGCTCGATGGCGTGCTCGATCTGGGTCAGCAGCAGGCGCCGGTTGGCCGCGATCGACTCCTCCTGCTCGCGTTCGAAGGTCTTGTTGCCGGCGTCTGCCTGGTCGTCTCCGGACCCGTCGGCCTGGTGCTGGCGCAGCTCGTTGAGTTGGATGAGCGACCGGTCGTACTCCAGCCGCAGCTCGGTCAGCTCGTCCTGTAGCCGAGCCCGGATCTCGGCCAGATCCGCGGCGGTCAAGCCCGCGACATCCAGATCGGAGGCCTCCGACGCCGCCTCGCCGCCAGAGTGGGGGACGGCAGGCTCAGCGGCAGCCTTCTTGACCGCCTTCTGGGCGGGCGCCTTCTTGACCGGCGCCTTCTTGACCGGCGACTTCTTGGCGGCAGCCTTCTTGACCGGCGCCTTCTCGGCGGCAGCCGGAATCTCAGCGGCTCGCCGCGGCGCAGCTTTGGCCTCTCCTCGCACGCCTGCCATAGCGGAGCTCCTCTCGCGCGGCGCCGCAGCCGGCGACCGCACCGGTTCCAGCCCGCCAGAATAGGAGCAAGCCGTCAGAGGCGGTAGCGGGCACGCGTGGCATTGCCGACTGAATCCGCGAAACGCCAGCTAGGGCACTGCGGCGCTGCGGCGAGCGGCCGCCATGGCCGCGAGCGCCGGGGAGAATCCGGTTACCCACACCACGTAGACTCAGGTGCAGGCGTTGACGAGGACAAGTAGCGCCGGTGGCAAAGCATGAGCGAGCTGGGGACGGTGCGAGCCCAGTGCCGAGCGCCGGTTGAGTGAAATCACCTCTGAGCTTCGGAAGAGAGCGGGTTCGCCCGCAGGTAGAACCGAGCGGCAGTGCAAGAGCGGGCGTTCCGGCCGGCACCGGGCGTCAAGAGGGGTGGTACCGCGGCAGCCTGCTGTCGTCCCTTCACCGAGTGGCCGGCCTGATCCCAGACCGGCCGGCGTACGGCGAAGGAGAGTTCCGCGATGGTCTATCAGGCCCTGCCCGCTCATGTGGATCTGGCGGCGAACGACCACGAGATGATCGCGCTCTGGCGTGAGCGCAAGACCTTTCAGGCCAGCCTGGAGCAGACCGCCGGCGGGCCGTCCTACGTCTTCTACGAGGGCCCGCCGACCGCCAACGGCACCCCGGGCACCCACCACATCGAGGCTCGCGCCTTCAAAGACCTGTTTCCGCGGTTCAAGACCATGAAGGGCTACTCCGTCCCCCGGATGGGCGGCTGGGACTGTCACGGCCTGCCGGTCGAGCTGGCGGTGGAGAAGGAGCTCGGCTTCACCGGCAAGCCCGACATCGAGCGGTACGGAATCGCCGAGTTCAACGCCCGCTGCCGGGAGTCGGTGCAGCGCAACGTCGACCAGTTCACCGCCATGAGCGAGCGGATGGGCTTCTGGAGCGACTACGACAACGCCTACTGGACGATGAACGCCGACTACATCGAGTCGGTCTGGTGGGCGCTGAAGCGGATCTTCGACCAGGGACTGCTCGTCGAGGATCACCGGGTGGCGCCCTACTGCCCGCGGTGCGGAACCGGCCTGTCCGACCATGAGGTGGCTCAGGGGTATGAGACCGTCACCGACCCGTCGGTCTACGTCCGGTTCCCGCTGACCTCCGGGCCGCTGGCCGGCCAGGCCGACCTGCTGGTCTGGACGACCACGCCCTGGACGCTGGTCTCCAACACCGCCGTGGCGGTCAACCCCGAGGTCACCTACTCCGTCGTGCGCACGCCGGAGGGTCAGACGCTGGTCACCTTCCTCGGCGGCGCGGCCAGCGCGCAGCTGCCGCCGGGCGTCGAGACGATCGCCAGCTACCAGGGCCGGGAGCTGGAGCGCTGGACCTACCGCCGCCCCTTTGACTACGTCCCGATCGGCGAACCGGACAACCCGGCGCACTACGTGGTGCTGGCCGACTACGTCACCACCGACGACGGCTCGGGCCTGGTGCACCAGTCGCCAGCCTTCGGCGCCGAGGACCTCGCGGTCAGCCGCGCGTACGGGCTGCCGGTGGTCAACCCGATCGGCAAGGACGGGCACTTCCTGGCCGAGGTGCCCGAGGTCGGCGGGTTGTTCTTCAAGGACGCCGACGACCAACTGGTCAGGGACCTGGCCCGGCGCGGGCTGCTGTTCAAGCACCTGGCCTTCGAGCACGCCTACCCGCACTGCTGGCGATGCCACACCCCGTTGATGTATTACGCGCTGCCCTCGTTCTACATCCGGACCACCGAGCGCAAGGCCGAGCTGATCGCGCAGAACGAGGCCACCAACTGGTACCCCGACACCATCAAGCACGGCCGCTACGGCGACTGGCTGGAGAACAACATCGACTGGGCGCTCTCGCGCGACCGGTACTGGGGCACTCCGCTGCCGATCTGGCGCAACGACGTCGACCCCGCCCGGCTGGTCTGCGTCGGCTCGCTGGCCGAGCTGTCAGAGCTCACCGGCCAGGATCTGAGCGGGCTGGACCCGCACCGGCCCTTCGTCGACGCCCCGACCTTCACCCTGCCCGGCGTGCCGGGCGTGTTCTCCCGGGTGCCGCAGGTGATCGACGGCTGGTTCGACTCGGGCTCGATGCCGTTCGCGCAGTTCGGCGCGCCGCACCGCAACGCCGAGCTGGCCAAGCGCAATTACCCGGCTGACTTCATCTCCGAGGCGATCGACCAGACCCGGGGCTGGTTCTACACGCTGATGGTGATCGGCACCCTGGTCTTCAACGAGTCCAGCTACCGCAACGTGGTGTGCCTGGGCCACATCCTGGCCGAGGACGGCCGCAAGATGAGCAAGCACCTGGGCAACATCCTCGAGCCCATCCCGCTGATGGACCGGCACGGCGCCGATGCGGTGCGCTGGTTCATGCTGGCTGGCGGCTCACCCTGGGCTGCGCGCCGGGTCGGGCACAAGAACCTGGAGGAGATCGCCTCCAAGGTGCTGCGCACCTACTGGTCGATCGCCTCGTTCCAGTCGCTCTACGCCCGCGCCAACGGGTGGACGCCGGGCCAAGACCTGCCCGCCGGCTCCAGCGAGTCGAATCTGCTGGACAGCTGGGCCCGCAACGAGACCAACCGGGTCGCCGCCGAGGTGGACGCCGCCCTGGAGGCCTATGACCCGGCCCGGGCCGGGCGGGCGTTGGCCGGTCTGATCGACGACCTGTCCAACTGGTACGTCCGGCGCTCGCGCCGGCGGTTCTGGGACGGTGACCCGGCGGCGCTGCAGACCCTGCACGACTGCCTGAACGTGCTGACCCGGCTGCTGGCGCCGTTCGTGCCGTTCGTCACCGAGCGGGTCTGGCAGGCCTTGTTCGCCGAGGTCACCGGCGTCGACTCGGTGCACCTGGCAACCTGGCCGGACACCGACGCCGCGACCGACCCGGCGCTGTCGGCCCAGGTGGCGCTGGTGCGCCGGGTGGTCGAACTCGGCCGCGCCGCGCGGGCCGGGTCGGGGGTCAAGACCCGGCAACCGCTGGCCCGGGCGCTGATCTCGGCCCCCGGCTGGGCCAGCCTGCCCGAGCAGCTGCGCCGAGAGGTCGCAGACGAGCTGAACGTGGTCGAGCTCGCCGAGCTGGCCAGCGCCGAGGACCTGGTCCATGTCACGGTCAAGCCGAACTTCCGCGCGCTGGGCAAGCGGTTCGGCTCGCGGACGAAGGAAGTGGCCGCGGCGATCACCTCGATGGACCCGGCCGAGCTGGTCGGCGCGATCAGGTCGACGGGGTCGGCGCGGCTGCCCTCACTGGACTCCGACGTCACCGCCGAAGAGGTGCTGATCAGCGAGGCGCCGGTCTCGGGCTGGGCGGTGGAGAGCTCGGGCCCGGAGACGGTCGCCCTGGACCTGGAACTCACCGGCGAGCTGCGGCGGCTCGGGCTGCTGCGTGAGGTGATCCGGATCGTGCAGGACGCGCGCAAGAACGCCGGCTTCGACGTCACCGACCGGATCGCGCTGCACTGGACGGTCGGGGGCTCACCTGAGCCGGCCCAGGCCATCCGAGAGCATCTGAGCGAGCTGTCTGGCGAGGTGCTGGCCAGCACAGTGACCGAGGGCGCCCCGGCGCAGCCGGACGGCTCCTTCCAGGCCCGCGACGATGAGCTCGGCCTGCGGCTCTGGCTCCTCAGGGCGTGAGGAGCTTCTGAGGGGGTGAGGGCTCTGGCGCTTGGGAGCGGACCCCGGTCCGCGCCCTGGCGATCAGCCTCAGCCGGCGGCCAGCCCGGAGTCGGGGTCGCACAGCGCGCAGGGACTGAAGCCGTCCTCGAAGGCCTGGCGCAGCGGCACCGGCTCTGACTGGCGGCCGAGCAGGAAGCCGCAGTGAGGCAGGTGGTAACGCGGCCGGCCGTCGATCACCCAGACCGGCTCATCGCCTCGGCTGCGCAGCGGCGGGTCGGTCTCGGCCGCCGCTGGATCGGGTATGGCCAGGTCATCGGCATCACCGGCCTCGGTCGGCGCGGTCGGGATCGCCTCGGCCGGCGCGGTGACAACGGTCGGCGCGGTCGGGATCGCCGCGGTCGGCGCGGTGACAACGGTCGGCGCGGTCGGGATCGCCTCGGTCGGCGCGGTTGGCTTAGTGACAACGGTCGGATCAGCTTTGGCGGGCTCAGCCTCGGCGGGCTCGACCCTGGCCGGCTCGGCCCGAATCGGCTCATCCGCGGCCGGCTCGGGTGCGACCGGCTCGACCCTGGCCGGCTCGGGTGCGGCCGGCTCGAGTGCGACTCGCTCATCCGCGACCGACTCGGGTGCGACTCGCTCAGCTGTGGCCGGCACGCGTGCGGCGTGGGCCGGCTTTTCAGGCGCCGAGGCTGACCCCGAGGGCGTCGCGACCGCAGGCGCGGCGGCGCCGACCCGCGCGTTCTCGAGGGTTTTGCGCTGTCCGCCGGCTGCCGCGGCCGCTCCAGCCGCTCCAGCCGCTTTGGACGCTCCGGACGCTTTGGCCGCTCCAGCCGCTCCAGCCGCTCCGGCCTGTTGCTCGCGGCGCACCCGGACTATCACGTAGACCGCCAGCAGGCTGGCCCCGGTCGAGGCCAGCACCAGCGGTGTGCTGCCGGTGGTCAACCCCAGCACCAGAAAGGCCAGTCCGGCGACGAGCAGCGACAACACCCCTACCTGCACGTCGCGGCCTCCCGCCTTCTAGGCCGCGGCGCCCGGCGGCCGGCCCTGTCGGGCCGTCGCCAAGCGCCGCTCCTCGATCCGATCGCGCCGGCTGGGTCAGCCGGACTGCTTGTCCGAGCCGGCCGGCTGAGTGGCCGGCTCCGCGCGGGTGCTGGTGTCCAAATCCCGCAGCTGGGACTCCAGGTAGCTCTTGAGCCGCGAGCGGTACTCGTGCTCGAAGGTGCGCAACTCCTCCAGCCGCTTCTCCAGCGCCGCCTTGCGCTGCTCGAGCTGGCTGGTGATCTGGTTGGCCCGCTGCTCGGCCTCCTGCACGGTGCCCGAGGCCTTCGCGCGCGAGTCCCGCTCCAGCTGCTCGGCGCGCGACTGGGCCTCGGCGACGGTCTTCTCGTGGAAGGCGCGGGCCTCTGCCTGCACCCGCTCCTGGTGCGCCTTGGCCTCGGCGAAGGTCTTGTCCGAGTGCGCCTTGGCGGCTGCGGTCTGCTCGTCGGCAGCCTGCTGCGCCAGGGCCAGCACCCGCTCGGCCATGCCGAGCTGATTGCCGCCGGTCGTGCCGCTGGCCGCCGGGCTGGCAGCCTTGGCGGCGGCAGCTTCCTGCTGGGCCTGCAGGACGGCCTGGCGCGCCTGGTTGACGGCTGCTTCGAGCTCGCCGATCCGGGTCGTCAGCTTGCGGTTCTCCTCGTGCGCGGCGGCGATCGCGGCCGGCTCGTTTTGGTCTCCGGCCGCGGGCTTGCGGGCCTGGGTCAGCGCCGCTTCCAGCTCGCCGATCCGGGCGGTGAGCTTGCGGTTCTCCTCACGCGCCGCGGCCAGCGCTGAACCGTCCGGCGAGGCCGCGCCGGCCGGCGAGCGGTCCTTGAGGTCTGCGTTCTCCTCGATCAGACGGGCGAGTTCGACTTCGATGATGTCGAGAAAGGCGTCGACCTCTTCTTCGTCGTACCCGCGCTTGCCAATCGGGGGCTTCTTGAAGACCACGTTGTGGACTTCAGCGGGCGTCAAAGGCATCGAGTCACCTCATGTGGAGTGGTGGAAAGCCCGGGAACGGGCTGTCCTGGCGTGCGACGGACAGGCTTGATGCATACGGCAGCCACGAAGTCGCGGCGCCGCTCGCCCCGACTGCATAAATCGGTGCAGTAGGCAGGATAGCGACCCGGGGCGCAGGCGTAGCGCGCGAGTGCCGAAAAAGAGGGCTGAAGTCAGCCTGAGCCGGCCTGGCGGGCAGGCTGAGCGAGGTCAGCCGGTAGCCAGTGACGTGACGATCGCGCGCAATATCCAGATGACGAGCAACAGCACGATCACGCTCATGTCGAAATTGATCCCACCGAGCCGCAACGGCGGAATCAGCCGTCGCAGCAGCTTCATCGGCGGGTCGGTGACGGTGTACACCGCCTCCAGGCCGATAGCCGCTGCGCCGGCCGGACGCCATCCTCTGGCGAAGCTGCGCGTCGTCTCCACGATCAACCGGGCGATCACCAGCAGATAGAACACCAGCAGCGCGAGGCCGATCGCGGCCCAGAACGTCGTCATGGACCCATTCTCTCACCCGCACGGTGAGACCGCCGACGCCTCAACTCTGGTTGTAGAAACCGCCCTCGACGATCCGCTGCTTGTCCGCCGCGGTCACCGAGACGTTGTGCGGGCTGAGCAGGAACACCTTGGGGGTGACCCGCTCGATGCTGCCGTGCAGGCCGAAGGTCAACCCGGCCGCGAAGTCGACCAGCCGCTTGGCGTCGGAGTCGTCCATCTCGGAGAGGTTCATGATCACCGGCGTTCCGGCGCGGAACTGCAGGCCGATCGTCTTGGCCTCGTTGTAGGTCCGCGGGTGCAGGGTGGTGATGCGCTGCGGGGGCTGCTCGTAGGTGACGTCGTAGTCGTCATAGATCTCGGTCTCGGCGCTGGGGGCCTCGTAGCCGCCACGTGCCGGCGCCGGCTCGACTTCGCGGCGCTGGTACTGCGGATCACGCGCGAGCGAGCCGTAGGACTCCGTGCCGCCGCCGTCGGCGTAGTCGTCATCCTCGACTAGGCCGAGGTAGACGCCCATCTTCCGAAAGGCTGTAGCCATTTCGTCCTCCTGTGTAGGTACTTCCCGCTGCTGCGGGCCGACGCTATCTGAATTGTTGGGGGCGGCGGCCGAGCAACGCCGTACCGATCCGCACGTGTGTCGCGCCATGTCGCAGCGCTGCTTCCAGGTCATCGCTCATGCCGGCCGAGACGACATCGGCCGCCGGGTGGTTCTCGCGCAACCGCTGGAGGACCTCGGCCAACCGGCTGAACGCCTGATCGGGATCACCCTTGAGCGGAGCGATCGCCATCACGCCGGCCAGCCGCAATACCTCCGAGCCGGCGACCCGATCAGCCAGCCGCATCAGCTCGTCCGCCGCGCCACCGCCCCGGCCGGTCGGGGCCTTGGCGTCGGCGTCGTCGTCCAGGCTCAGCTGGACGAGGACGTCCAGCGCGGGCCGTTCGGCTCGCCGAGCGCCGTCTTCAAGCGCCTCGGCCAGCGATTGCCGGTCGACGCTGTGCACCAGGTCGGCGTACCGGGCCACCGACCGGGCCTTGTTCCTTTGCAGCCGCCCGATGAAATGCCACCGGACCGCGACGCTGGTGTGCTCGGCCAACTCGGCCGCCTTGACCGAAGCGTCCTGGTCCCGGCTCTCCCCCAGGTCGGTCACGCCCAACTCGGCCAGCAGCGCGGCGTCGGTCACCGGAAAGAATTTGGTGACCGCGATCAGGGTGATCTCCTGGCTGGACCGGCCGGCGGCGAGGCACCCCTGGTCGATCCGGGACCGGACCGCGGCCAGGTTGTCGCGCAACTCGGCCAGCCGGTCCTCCGGCGGGGAGCTCATCGAAGCTGTCCGGCCTACTTCAGGAAGTCAGGGACGTCCAGTTCCTCGTCGGGCTCGACCGGCTTGCGCGTGGTGGTCGGCGACCAGCTGTTGCCCGCGGCCGGCGCGCTGGAGTTGAAGGCGCTGGAACTGGGCTGGAACGTCTGCGCCGGCCGGGCTGTCCCGGCGGAGGCTCCGTTCATCACCGGCGCGGCCGAGACGGTGGCCAGGTGGGCTTCAGGCTCACGCCGCGCGGGGATCTCGACCTTCTTGTAGGGCAGCTGGCCCGAGTCGAAGCCGGCGGCGATGACGGTCACCTTGACCTCGTCGCCGAGGGTGTCGTCGATCACCGCGCCGAAGATGATGTTGGCGTCCGGGTGCGCGGACTCGGCGACTAGGGTGGCGGCGTCGTTGATCTCGAACAGGCCCAGGTCAGAGCCGCCGTAGATCGACAGCAGCACGCCGTGGGCGCCGTCCATGCTCGCCTCCAGCAGCGGGCTCGCGATCGCCATCTCGGCAGCCGCCCGGGCCCGGCCTTCGCCACGCGCCGAGCCGATGCCCATCAGGGCCGAGCCGGCGCCGCTCATGACGCTCTTGACGTCGGCGAAGTCCAGGTTGATCAGGCCCGGGGTGGTGATCAGGTCGGTGATGCCCTGCACGCCGGACAGCAACACCTGGTCGGCGCTGCGGAAGGCGTCCATCACCGAGACGTTGGGGTCAGAGATCTGCAGCAACCGGTCGTTGGGAATGACGATCAGCGTGTCGCACTCGGCGCGCAGCTGCTCGATGCCGATCTCGGCCTGGGTGGCGCGCTTCTTCCCCTCGAAGGAGAACGGCCGGGTGACCACGCCGATGGTCAACGCGCCAAGCTTGCGGGCCATGCTGGCGATCACCGGAGCGCCGCCGGTGCCGGTGCCGCCGCCCTCACCGGCCGTGACGAAGACCATGTCGGCGCCCTTGAGCACCTCTTCGATCTCGTCGCGGTGGTCTTCGGCGGCCTTTCGGCCGACCTCAGGCTGCGCGCCGGCGCCGAGGCCGCGGGTCAGCTCGCGGCCGACGTCGAGCTTGACGTCAGCGTCAGACATCAGCAGGGCCTGCGCATCGGTGTTCACCGCGATGAACTCGACGCCCTTGAGGCCCTGCTCGATCATCCGGTTGACCGCGTTCACGCCGCCGCCGCCGACACCGACGACCTTGATCACAGCGAGGTAGTTGTGGGGTGAGGTCATGAGGCCTGTCCTTCGCTAGCTTTCGATCTTCGGTGGTGGTGGTCGATCTTCGGTAGTGCTCGGGTACCTGGTTTGAACCCTCACCCTCAAGTAGACCGTTAATGTTATGTCAACCTGAGCGATATCAGGAAAAGTAGTTCGCCGAGCCGCCGGCGCGTGAAGGCGCGCCGCGACACACCGAAAGTCACGGATCATTGACGCTCGGCGGAGGCGCGCGAGCAGGCAGCCGGACTTGTGGCCGGGCTAGGCGATCGGAGGCGCGAGCAGGCAGTGAGCTAGTTGCCGGGGCCGGCGCGGCTGATCACCGTGCTGGGATCGCTCAGGTCGAAGTAGCGCCCCGGCTGGCCCAGCAGCACCGACAGCAGCCGCGCCTTCTCCACGCTGCGGTCCACCCCACCCCACAGCACCGTGCGGCCGTCTCGCAGGGTCAGCGTGACCGACTCCTCGCTCGGCGCCGAGATCGAGCCGAGGGACTTGCTGATCTTGGGCGGCAGCGTTCCGGCGACCAGCGCCGCGGCGGCCGAGGGCGCGCCCGAGCTCGAGGCCAGCAGCCGCGGCAAGCCGGCCGGGGTGCTCTTGACGGAGCGGAAGACCACGTTGTCGCGGTCGACGAGCAGCACCTGTCCCCCGTCGACCGGGCGGTAGCCGACCGCGGTCCGCTCGGTGACCCGGATGGTGACGGTGCCCGGGTAGGACCTGCTCACCGTGACGGCGCGGATGGGCGCCACCGCGCTCAGCCGGGAGCTGACGGCGTCGAGGTCGAGCCTGGCCAGCGGCGCGCCGGTCCGGATGCCGGCGGCGGCGCGCACCTGCTCGGCGGTCAGCGTCCGGGCGCCGACCACCTTCACCGAGCGCACCCCCAGCACACTGGAGAAGGCGATCAGCCAGAGCAGCAGGGCCAGCACCAGGGCGGCCGCGCACCAGGGCTGCCAGCGGGCCGTCCGCAACCACCCCAGCCGGCCGGCAGTCGGGATGCCGGTCATCGGGTTGCCGCCCGTCGGGCCAGCTCGGCGAGGATGTCGGCGCACAGCAGGTGGACGTCGCCGATCCCCATGGTCAGCAGCACGTCGCCGGGCTCGGCCAGGGCGGCCACCCGGGCGGCGACCGCGTGCCAGTCCGGTTCGTAGAGCACCTGGGCGGGAGGCGACGGGACCCGCCCGGCGATCAGCTCGCCGGTCACTCCCGGAATCGGCTTCTCCCGAGCCGGGAAGATGTCCATCACCACGGCGACGTCGGCCAGCGCCAGGGCCTGGCCGAACTCCGAGGCGAACGTCTGGGTCCGGCTGTAGGTGCCCGGCTGGAAGATCGCGATGAGCCTGCCGGGCCCGCTCAGCACGCCGCGAGCGGCGCCGAGCTGCGCGCGCACCTCGGTCGGGTGGTGGGCGTAGTCGTCATACACCCGGACGCCGCCGGCCTCGCCGCGGAACTCGAAGCGGCGCTGCACGCCGGGGAAGTCTCGCCAGCTGCCGGCGACCAGCCCGGCCGGCATGCCCAGCTCCACCGCGACCGCCAGCGCGGCCGTGGCGTTGAGTGCCATGTGCCGGCCGATCAGCGACCCGAGCCGGACGTCGATGGCGGCTTCGCCCACGCCGTGCACGGTGAACTCCACCGCGTCGGGCAGCTCGACGATGTCGCCGACCCGGACCTCAGCCCCCGCGCCGGCGCCGTAGCCGCGCACCCGGATGTCGCGCTCGCGGGCGTAGCCGGCCAGCCGGCTGGCGCCGGCGTCATCGGCGCAGTACAGCAGCAGGCCACCGGGTGCGATCCGGTCCACGAACTGCTCGAAGGCCCTGAAGATCCCTTCGAGGTCACCGTGGTTCTCCAGATGGTCGGCCTCGACGTTGGTCACCACCGCGATCTCCGGCCACAGCAGCAGGAACGAGCCGTCGCTCTCGTCGGCCTCGACGATGAACAGCTCACCGGCGCCGGCCTGCCCGTTCACCCCGACGCCAGCCAGGTTCGCCCCGATCGCGAAAGAGGGATCCAGGCCGGCTGCCAGCGCGGCGGTGGCCAGCAGCGAGGTGGTGGTGGTCTTTCCGTGGGTGCCGGCGATGGCGACGCAGCGGCTGCCGGTGACCATCGAGGCCAGCGCGGTCGCCCGGCGCAGCACCCGCAGCCCGCGTTCGCGACCGGCGGTCAGCTCGAAGTTCGCGGGATCGATAGCGGTCGTGTAGACCAGGGTGTCGCAGCCGTCCAGGTGCTCCAACGCATGCCCGATCCAGATCTCGGCGCCGAGCTCGCGCAGTTGCCGCACGGTCTCGGACTCGCGGCTCTCGCAGCCGGTCACCGCAACGCCCCGGGCCAGCATGATCCGAGCCAGGCTGCTCATCCCCGAACCGGCGATGCCCATGATGTGCACCCGGCCGAGCTCGCCGGCCGGCGGAACCACCTCGGTGGCCGCTGTCGACACCAGCGCCGCGCCGGGCGCGGTCCAGCCGGCCGGCCGGTCATAGCCGGCCTGCGAGCGCGCCGCCGGGCCCGGCTCAGCCCCGAAGACCGGCTCAGGCGTCGTGGTCACGGGCCACCTCCAGAATGCGGCGGGCCAGCACCGCGCCCGCGTCCCGGGCGCCGGCGCGGCGGGCGGCCGCTGACATCGCCGCCAGCCGAGTCTGATCGCTGAGCACCGCGGTCACATTCTCGGCCACCCACGCCGAGTCACACTCGGAGTCGGCCACCAGCAGGCCCCCGCCCGCGGAGACGATGGGCTCGGCGTTCAGGCGCTGCTCGCCACCGCGCAGCGGCAGCGGCACGTAACCGGCCGGCAGGCCCACCGCGGTCAGCTCGGCGCAGGTCATCGCTCCGGAGCGGCACAGCACGAAATCGGCGGCGGCGTACCCGTCGGCCATCGCGTCGAGGTAGGGCAGCACCAGGTACGGCGGTTCGTCAGCGGTTCTGTCCGGGGCGACCAGCGGGTTCTTCGCCCCGGCGATGTGCAGCACCTGGATGCCCGCCGCCGCCAGCGACCGCTGCGCTCCGAGCACCGCCTCGTTCAGCCGCCGAGCGCCCTGGGACCCGCCGGTGACCAGCAGCGTGGGCCGGTCGGCGGCCAGCCCCAGCCTGGCCCGGGCGCCCGGCCGGTCGCGGTCGCGGTCCAGTTCGAGGATGGCCGGGCGCAGCGGAATGCCGATCGGGCGGCCGTGGGCCAGGCCGGCCGAGGCCTGCGCGGTGTAGACGTGCCTGGTCAGCCGGGCCGCCAGCCGGTTGGCCACCCCGGGCCGGGCGTTGGCCTCGTGCACCACGATGGGGATTCCCCGCCGCCGAGCGGCCAGGTAGGCGGGCGCGGCCACGTAGCCGCCGAAGCCGACCACCACGTCGGCCTGCACCCGGTCCAGCACCGCTCCGGCCGCCCGGACCGCCGCGGCCACCCGGCCGGGAGTCTTGAGCAGCGCCAGGTTCAGCTGCCTGGGCAACGGCACCGGCGGAATCAGCTCCAGGGGATACCCGCGCGCCGGGATCAGCGTGGTGTCCAGGCCGCGGACGGTGCCCAGCGCGGTGATCAGCACGGTCGGATCGAGGTCTCTGATCGCGTCCGCGACGTTCATCGCGGGCTCGATATGCCCGGCGGAGTGGCCGCCGGCGATCACGACGCTCAGTGTCTTGGGCGCCTTGGGCGCCCCAGCCAGCTCGGCCACCTCAGGCGCCCTTGCGGCGAGCCGTCGGCTGGCCCGCCGTCCGGTGCGGGCCAGGCTGCTGCCGGCTCGCCGGCGCCGGCCGGGTGGCAGCGGCCGCCTTGACGCCGGTCGACGCCGTCCGGTCGCCACGGCGCCCCGTCGAGGCGCCCCGCCCTCCAGCGGCACTGGCAGGGGTGGCGGCGGCCCGCTCCCCCGCCGGCGTCCGCGAGGTCGAGGACGCTCGCGGGGTCGAAGCCGAGGACGCTCGCGGGGTCGAGGCCGACGCCGAGGACGAGCGCGACGCCGAGGACGCACGCGCAGTCGAGGACGCACGGGCCGTCCGGGGCGCCGCCGGCGCGGGCAGCCGCAGCATCCGAACCCACCGGGCGGTGCTGCCGCTCTCCGCCGCCAGCTGAGCGGCCCGGGCCGCGGCCGGCTCGTGCCGGGCGAAGGACACCAGCATGCCCAGCACGGCGCAGGTCAGCACCAGTGAGGTGCCGCCGTTGGAGATGAAGGGCAGCGGAATGCCGGTGACCGGCAACAACGCGGTCACGTATCCGATGTTGATCAATGCCTGGCCGGCGATCCAGATGGCGGCGCCGCTGCCGGCCAGCCGGACGAACGGGTCCTGGCTGCGATGGGCGATCCGCATCGCGGCGTAGGTGAACAGCGCGAACAGCCCCAGCACCACGACGCAGCCCAGCAGGCCGAGCTCCTCACCGACGACGGCGAAGACGTAGTCGGTGTTGGCGTTGGGCACCCAGCCGTACTTCGAGGTTCCCTGGCCGAGGCCGACGCCGAAGATGCCACCGCTGGACAGCGCGTACAGGCCCTGGATGGTGTGATAGCCGGCGCCTCCCGGGTCGAGGTCGGGATGCATGAAGGTGGTCAGTCGCTCCAGCCGGTAGGCCTCGGTGACCGCCAGGGCCGTCACCGCGCCGGCCACCACCACCACCAGGCTGGCGAAGTAGCGGTAGGGCAGGCCGACCATCCACAGCAAACCCAGCAGCAGCAGCATGAAGCACAACGAGGTGCCCAGGTCCGGCTCCAGCATCACCAGGCCGATCACCACCACGAAGCCCGGCAGCAGTGGGATCAGCACATGCCTGGTCGTGGTCAGCGTCTTCAAGGACTCCTTGCGGGCAAGCAGGTCGGCCCCCCACACCAAGATGGCGAACTTGGCGAACTCCGAGGGCTGCACGGTCAGCGGGCCCAGCTGCAGCCAGCGGTGCGCTCCGTTGACCGTGACGCCGATGCCGGGAACCAGCACGCCGACCAGGGCGATCAGCGCCAGGCCGAGCGCCGGATAGGCCAGCCGGCGATAGGCGGCCGGTGGCATCCGGACCGCCAGCCAGAACACCGGCACGCTCAGCAGGATGAACTGCACCTCGCGGATCAGCTGCGCCCACGGCGCGTCGCCGGTGGTGTGCACCGAAGCCGCCAGGGTGGTCGAGGCCGACATCAACAGGCCGAAGAACAGCAACCCGCCACCGGCGGCCAGCATCAGTTGGGTCGAGGCGTACGGGCCGTCCAGGTACTGGCCCGAGGCCTTGACCACCCGGGCGCCGCTGACCCGGGTGCGCAACCGGCTGATCATGACCACGCCCACGCGCCGTCGGGCAGTGCCACGGCACCGGCGCCGGCCAGTGACGTCGCGGCGGCGGCGACCTCGTGCATGGCCCTATCGTCGGTCCTGGGCAGGGTGTTCCCCGGGAGGCGTGTCGCGTGTCGTGCCACCGTGCTCTCGATCTCACCCGGTCGGCCCGGCCGTGACCGCGACGCCCGGGCTTGGCTCACCGCCGGACTACCCGTGCGAGATGAACTCTGCATAGAACAGGCCCATTCCGAAGGCGACCGCCAAGCCGCTGACGATCCAGAAGCGGACGATGGTGGTCGTCTCCTCCCAGCCTCCGAGCTCGAAATGGTGATGGAACGGCGCCATCCGAAAGACCCGCTTGCCGGTGCCGGTCCTGAGCCGGGTGTACTTGAACCAACCGGTTTGGATGACGCTGGACAGGGTCACCACGGCGAACAGGCCACCCAGCACCACCAGCAGCAGCTCGGTGCGCGACAGGATCGCCAGGCCGGCCATCAGGCCGCCGAGCGCCATCGAGCCGGTGTCGCCCATGAAGATCTGGGCGGGTTTGGCGTTCCACCAGAGGAATCCGAAGCACGCGCCCATCGCCGCGGCGGCGATCAACGCCAGGTCCTGCGGGTCCCGGATCGCGTAGCAGCCCGACAGCGCCGGGGGCGGATGGCAACTGCTGCGAAACTGGATGAAGGTCAGCAGGGTGTAGGCGCCCATCACCATGGCGGCGCTGCCGGCCACCAGCCCGTCCAGGCCGTCGGTCAGGTTCACCGCGTTGGTGGTGGCGGTGATGATCAGATAGGCCAGCAGCAGAAAGCCGACCACCCCGATCGACAGGGCCCCGATGTCACGGACGTAGGAGATGCGCTTGGACGCCGGCGTCAGCCCCTGCTCGTCCTTGAACATCATCGCCCCGATGCCGAACAACAGCGCGACCAGCAGCTGACCGCCGAATTTCGCCCGAGCGCGCAGGCCCAAACTGCGCCGGTGCCGCAACTTGATGAAGTCGTCGAGAAAGCCGACTCCGCCCGCGCCCAGCATCAGGAACAGCAGCAGCATGCCCGAGGCGGTCGGACCCGAGTCGTGGCGCAACGAGCCGATCAGGTGCGCCATCAGGTAACCGACGATCGTGGAGACCATGATGGCCACGCCGCCCATGGTCGGGGTGCCTCGCTTGACCAGATGGCTCTTGGGACCGTCGTCGCGGATCTCCTGCCCGAATCCCTTCCTGCGGAAGTACTTCACCACCAGGGGGGTGAACAGGATCGAGGTCATCAGCCCGAACAGCGCTGAGATCAGGATGGTCTTCATGCCGGGCCGGCTTGGGCCGAAGGAGTGTCGGGAAGGCTGCCGAACCGTTCGATGAGCGCCTGCGCCACAACCTCCATCGCCGCCGACCGGGATCCTTTCACCAGAACCACATCACCTGGCCGCAACAGGTCACCGAGTCTGGCGACAGCCGCCGTCGCGTCCGGCACCCACTCTGACTCACCGTCGTAGGAGCCTTCGAGCGCCGCGCCGGTGGCGATGGCACGGGCCTGCTCGCCCACCGCGATCAGCGCCGCGATGTCCAGGCGCACGGCGTGCCGGCCCAGCGCGTCGTGTTGGGCGATCGCGTCGGGCCCCAGCTCGGCCATGTGGCCCAGCACCGCGACCGACCGGCGCCCTTCGGACATGATCGCCAGCGCCTTCAACGCTGCCCGCATCGACTCCGGATTGGCGTTGTAGGCGTCATTGATCACCGTTATGCCTGCCGCGGTCTCGCTGACCTGCATGCGCCAGGCCGAGAGCGCGCTCGCCTGGGAGAGCGCGTGAGCGACCATCGGCAGCTCCAGCCCGCACGCCAGGGCCAGCGCCGCCACGATCACGGCGTTGGAGACCTGGTGTTCGCCGCGCACCTTCAAGCTGACCGCGGCGCTGCCGGCGGCTGTGATCAGCTCGAAGCGGGCCCGGCCCGAGGAGTCCACCACGACGCCGGCGGCCCGCACGTCGGCGTCCGGGTGCTCACCGGCGGTCACGATCCGGGCAGTGGTGCGCGCGGCCATCTCCATGACCAGCCGGTCATCGGCGTTGAGCACCGCGACCCCGCCGTCGGCGGCGCCGGGTAGCGCCTCGACCAGCTCGCCCTTGGCCAGGGCGATCGTCTGGACGCTGCCGAACTCGGACAGGTGGGCGCTGCCGACGTTGAGCACCGCGGCCAGCCGCGGCGCCGCGATACCGGTCAGGTGCCGGATGTGGCCCACCCCGCGGGAGGACGTCTCGAGCACCAGGTACTGGGTTCTCTCATCCGCCAGCAGCACCGTGTAGGGGTAGCCCAGCTCGTTGTTGAACGATGCTGGAGTGGCGACGGTGGGCCCGGCGGCGGCCAGCACCTGCCCGAGCAGGTCCTTCGTCGAGGTCTTGCCGGAGGAGCCTGTGATGCCGATGACGGTTGCGTTGAGCCGCGGCGCCACCGCCCGCGCCAACGAGGTGATCGCCTCGATGGGGTCCGCCACCAGAATCGTCGGAGCAGCCACCTCGCGGCTGGCCAGCACAGCAACCGCTCCCGCCCTGACGGCTGCCTCGGCGTAGTCGTGACCGTCCACCCGTTCGCCGGCGATCGCCAGGAACAGGTCGCCGGCGACGACCTTTCGGCTGTCGAACTCGACCTTGCCCGACACCGTCTGCTCAGGGTCGGCGGCTACCAGCCGGCCGCCGACGATTGCGGCGATCTCGGCCAGACTCAGCTTGATCACAGCCGGCTCACGCCGCATTCCGCCTGCCGGCCGTCGCGTTCGTCCTTGTGGTAGCCCTGCCCGGCCAGGGCCTCAGAGGCCACCGTGACGTCGTCGAAGGCGAGCAGGACGCCCTCGACCTCCTGCCCGGTCTCGTGACCCTTGCCCGCTATTAGGACGGTGTCACCGGCCTGGGCCAGTCCGATGGCCCGCTTGATGGCACTGCGCCGGTCGCCTTCTTCGATGACCTGGGCGCGCTGCCCGGCCGGCACGCTGTGGGCGCCGGAGATCATCGCGGCACGGATCTGAGCCGGTGGCTCGGAGCGGGGGTTGTCATCGGTCACGATCAGCACGTCGGCCTCGGAGGCGGCGACCTCGCCCATCACCGCGCGCTTGCCGCGGTCGCGGTCACCGCCGCAGCCCAGCACGATGATCAGCCGACCGGCCGTCAGCGGCCGCAGCGCCTGCAACGCCCCCGACACCCCGGCCGGCTTGTGGCTGTAGTCGACCACCACCAGAAACGGCTGGTCGCCGTCCACCCGCTCCATCCGCCCACGCACCTGCGCGGCGGCCACCGCGGGCGCCACCTCGGCGACCTCGACACCGGCCTCGGCGAGGATCGCCAACGCCAGCAGGGTATTGGCGATGTTGTACTCCCCCGGGATGCGGCAGCCGGCCGGAAAGCTCCCGCCCGGTCCGTGGGCGGTGAACCGGGTGCTTCCATCGGCCAGCACCCGCACGTCAGCGGCGTGCCAGTCCGCCGCGTCGTGCACGGCGCTGACCGTGACCGTCGACGGCTTCACCAGCTGCCGTCCCCAGTCGTCGTCGACCACCACGATCTCGCGCCGGGCCCGGCCGTCGAACAGCAGGGACTTGGCGGCGAAGTAGTCCTGCATGTCGGCGTGAAAATCGAGATGGTCCTGGGAGAGGTTGGTGAAAGCCGCTATCGCGAACTCGGCGCCGTCCACCCGTCCCAGCCGCAGCGCGTGCGATGACACCTCCATCGAGGCGCTGTCCAGCCCGCGCTCGCGCATCACCGCCAGCAGCGCCTGCAACTGCGGCGCCTCAGGCGTGGTGAACGGCGTCTTCACGGTCTCGGAGTCGAGGAACACACCGACGGTTCCGATCAGCCCCGACCGGCGTCCGGCCGCGGCCAGTCCGGCCCGCATCAGAAAGGTGGTGGTGGTCTTGCCGCTGGTTCCGGTGACGCCGAACACCGGCAGCGCGCGGGACGGATTCCCGTACACCTCAGCAGACAACGGGCCCAGCGCCGCCCTCGGGTCCACAGTGACCAGCGCCGGCGACTCCGGGCTCAGCCTGGCCGCTTCTGCGGCGCCGGTCGGGTCGGTGAACACCGCCACCGCACCCGCCGCCAGCGCCTGGTCGAGATAGGCGATCCCGTGCCGGCTCGCGCCGGGCAGCGCGGCGAACAGGTCACCCGGGCGCACCTGGGCCGAGCTGACGCTCACCCCGGAGACCGCCAGCTCCCACACGCGCCGGTCCTGGCCGGCCACCGTGGCGCCCGTCAGCGTCGCCAGCTCGCCGAGCCGCCGGGGCACTACCTTGCTCGGGCGGAGCCCGGCCCCGTCCGGCTGCTGACCCTGCTGCAGTGGCGCCACGCCTGCCCACGTTACCGATGCGCTCACGGGCTCCCTCCGGCGCTCACCTTGCCTGTCATCGCGCTGGCTGACCACGGTCAGTTCAGGGTCAGCGGAACGAGCACGGACTGCGATCCGCTGGGCGCGATCTTGGCCGCGGACAGCTGGTAGGAGGCGATCTGGCGGAACAGCGGCGCCGCGACGTCCCCGCCCTCCAGGCCCGCCCTCGGGTCATCGACCATGATGGCGATCGTGAACCGCGGGTTGTCCGCCGGCGCCATGCCTGCGAAGGTCAGCCAGTAGTTGGAGTCGGAGTACCGGCCGGTCGCCGGATCGGGCTGCTGGGCCGTGCCGGTCTTGCCTGCCACCCGATACCCGGGAATGGCCGCCTTCACGCCGGTGCCGCCCTTGAGCGTCACCGACTCCAGCATCGTGCGCAGCGTCCGGGCGTTCGGCGCCGACATCACCCGGATGCCGGCCGGTCGCGCGGTCGCAGTCACCGAGCCGTCGGCGTCGGTCACCGAGCTGACGATCCGCGGTGGGATCCGGACGCCGTCGTTGGCCACCGTCTGGTACATCGAGGCCAGCTGCAGCGAGGTCAGGGCCACCCCCTGCCCGATCGGCAGGTTGGCGAAGGTCGAGTCAGACCAGCTGCCGATGTCGGGCAGCAACCCGGCGCTCTCACCGGGCAGCTCCACGCCGGTCTTCTGGCCCAGGCCGAACCGTTGCAGGTACTCGTAGAAGCTCTGCTTGCCGACCCGGTCGGCGATCGCCAGGGTGCCGACATTGGAGGACTCGGCCAGCACACCGGTGGCGGTGAACTTCTGCTCCGGGTGCCACCAGGCGTCATGCACGGTGATCCCGCCGGTCTGGACGGTCTGCGGAACGGTGAGCACCGTGCGGGGGGTGATCAGCCCCTTCTCCAGCGCTGCGGCCATGGTGACGATCTTGTTCACCGAGCCCGGCTCGAAGACCTGCTGGACATTGGGGTTGAGCGACTGGCCGGCCTTGATGCTGGCCGGGTTCTGCGGATCGAAGGAGCCGTTGGAGGCCAGCGCCAGGATCTGCCCGGTCCGGGAGTCCAGGACCGTCACCTGACCGCCCTTGGCCTTGGTCCGCTTGATGGCGTGCTCGAGGTAGGACTGGCTGATGTACTGCAGGTCCTGGTCGATCGTGAGCCGGACGGTGCCGCCGTCGATCGCGGCCTTGCGCTTGATCGGGCCGGCGGGATTGACGTTGCCGACCGAGTCCTTCTGGTAGCTGACCGAGCCGTCGGCGCCCTTGAGCAGCGAGTCGTGGCTGTACTCCACGCCGGCCGCCCCGACGCCGTCGGACTTGACCAGGCCGATCACGTTCGCGCCGGTGCTCTTGCCGGGATAGAGCCGCTGCGAGGTGGCCTGGGCGAAGATGCCCGGCAACGGCTTGCCGTCCAGCCGCAGGTCCTCGATCTGCTTGGCCGCCGCCGGTGAGAGGGCGGTGGCCAGCAGCGCGTAGTGCGAGGTGGAGGTGAGCTGGTCGGCGATCGCTATCACCGACTTGCCCACCAGCGGCGAAAGCAGCGTCGCGTACTCCAGCCGGTCGCCCACCGGCACCATCGTCGGATCGGCGACGATGTCCTTGGCGTCGGCGGTGTAGGCCAGCGGCACGCCGTTGCGGTCCACGATCGAGCCGCGGGCCGCGTGCAGGGTCATGGACCCGTGCTTCTCGTCAGAGGAGGCCAGCGCGTAACCGGCGGTGTCCATGCCCTGCAACCACACCAGCCGGACGAACACCACCGACAGCAGCAGGGTCACCGCCGCCACGCTGGCCCAGAGCCGCCGCAGGGATCCGCCCAGGCGCAGCGCGCGGGACCGCGGCGCCGAGCGGACGCCGGCGGGCCGGCGCGACGTGGCCGGACGCCGTGCCGGGCGTTGCCGCTGAGCCGGCGGCTGCCTGCGGCTCGCGTCCCGCTGTGAGGCCGGCGCCGGACGCGGGCCCGGCGCGTGAGCGGAGCCGGGCGCCTGGCGGAAACCAGCGTGACCGGAGCCGGGCGCATGGCGGGAACCGGGCGCCTGCGGCTGGTGAGGAGTCGGACGCGGCCGCGGCGCCTGGCCGGACACCTGGCGGGAGCCCGGCGCCTGCGGCTGACGAGGCGTCGGGCGCTGCCCTGGCGCCTGGCCCGGGCCGGGCGCCTGACGGGAGGGGGGCGTCTGACGCGCCGTCTCTGGCGGGCCGGACGCCTTACGCGCCGCCTGGCGCTGCCCCGGCGCTGCGGTGGCGCCGGCTCGGTGCGGCTCCCGCGCGCCGGCGGACTGCCGACCCGGCGATCGGGGCCGATCGGAGACCGGTTGGACCGGCTGCCGGCCGAGACGAGGGGCGCCGGGCCGCGGTGGTGTGACCGGCGGCTGCTGTGGTGGTCGGGTCATCACGGCCCTCCGGGCGCGGTCGAGTTCGTCGTGCGGGCAGTGGCAGAGGGGGTCGGCGCCGCGGCGGGCCGGGTCACCGTCACAGTCACCACCGGCGCCGAAGTCCGGCTGCTGCTGCCGGCCGGCCGGCTGGCGGGCCTGCTGGAGGCCGGCGCCGGTCCGGTGGACGTGCTGGGCGCCGTCCTGGCCGGCGTCGCGCCGGCAGCGGCGGAGGTGGCGGAGGTGGCGGGGGCTGGCGGCGCGGGCTGCGGTGGCGGTGGCGCCGCCGGCGGGGTGGTGGTGGCAGCTGCCGGTGAGCCCAGCACCGTGACCGAGCCGTCGGCGTTGAGCCGGAGGAAGGCCGGGTTCGGATTGGGCACCAGACCCTGCGCGGCCGCGGCCGCGGCCAGGGAGGCGGGCGCCTGCTTGGCCGCCAGGTCGCGCATCAGCTGCTGCTCCAGGTCTGACAGCGCGGTGTTGCTGTCGTTCAGCGAGCGCTGCTTGAGTTCCTGGGCGGCCGAAGCGGTGTTCAACGCCAGCAACGCGCACAGGCCCGCGACCAGCATGATCGTCAGCAGCACCGGCAGCGGCAGCCGGCTCAGCCGGACGTGCAGCGCGACGCCGGGCTGAGCGGGTGGACGGGCGGTCATGCTGCCTCCCGGATGCGCTCGGCGGCTCTGAGCCGCACCGAGGCGGCTCGCGGGTTGGCCGCGATCTCGGCCTCGGTGGCAGGCTCGGATCCCCTGCTCAGCAACCTGATCTGCGGGCCGGCCGCCGCGAGAGCCACCGGAAGGTCCGGCGGAGTCTGGTCAAGGGCGAGTTCGGCGAAGCTGCGCTTGACGATCCGGTCCTCCAGGGAGTGATAGGCCAGCACGACGATGCGCCCCCCTACGGTCAGCGCCTGCAACGCGGCGGGAATCGCGGCCTGGACCGCGGCGAGTTCTGAGTTGACCTCGATCCGCAGCGCCTGGAAGGTGCGCTTGGCGGGATGGCCACCGGTGCGGCGGGTCGCGGCGGGGATCGCCTGACGCACCAGCTCGGCCAGCTCGGCGGTGGAGGTGAGCCGGTGCTCGGCGCGGCGGCGCCCGATCGCCTGGGCGATCCGCAGCGCGAACCGCTCCTCGCCGAATTCGCGCAGCACCCGCGCCAATCGCGGCACCGGGTAGCTGTTGACGATCTCCTCGGCGGTCAACGGGTCCTGCTCGTCCATCCGCATGTCCAGCGGCGCGTCCTGGGCGTAGGAGAAGCCACGCTCGACCAGGTCCAGTTGCATGGAGGAGACCCCCAGGTCGAACAGCGCCCCGTCGATCCCGGTGAGCTCGAGGTCATCGAGCACCTCGGGAAGCTGGTCGTAGACGGCGTGCACCAGGTGGGTGCGCCCGGCGAAGGGGGCCAGCCGTTGGGCGGCCAGCCGCAGCGCCTGCCGGTCGCGGTCCAGGCCGACGAGCCTCAGCTCGGGATGAGCCCGCAGCAGAGCCTCGCTGTGGCCGCCGAGGCCCAGGGTGGCGTCGACGAGCACCGCGCCAGGCCGGGTCAGGGCCGGGGCAAGCAGCTCCAGCACCCGGTCCAGCAGCACCGGGACGTGCCCAGCCGGGGCCGGTGGCTCCGGTTCGCCCATGCGGTGACTCCTGAACATCTCGGTGGTGCGCTGTAGCTGTCGAGCCGGCGGTGTCTGTCGCGGCTGGTCCGGGTCATCCCCTTCTGTGCTGCCGGTGTTGCCGGGGCTGGCGCCCGTCTCATGCCGACTGGTCCCCGCCCGCCTGCCGGGGCCGATCCGCCTGGCGCCGGGGAAGTGCGTCAGGTGGGCTCGGAGGTGGCGGGAGGAGGCCGATCCGCATGCGCCGGGGGCCGGCGCGCCGCAACGATGTCGATGGAGCTGGCCCTAGAGCAGGCCGGGCAGCACCTCCTCGGCGTCGGCGAAGGACTGCTCGGTGTCGGCGAGGTAGCTCTGCCACGCCGCCGAGTCCCAGACCTCGACCCGGCTGTTCGCGCCGATCACGACGCAGTCCTTGGACAACCCGGCGTACTCGCGCAGTTGACTGGGGACGGTGATCCTGCCCTGGCCGTCGGGCACCTCGTGCGAGGCGCTGGCGAAGAACACCCGGCTGTAGTCCCGGACGCTGCGCTGGGTGACCGGCGCCGAGCGCAGCAGTTCGGTGATCCGGCTGAACTCGGCCATCGGAAACACGAAGAGGCAGCGCTCCTGGCCCTTGGTGATCACCAGTCCTCCTTCCAGCTCGGTGCGGAACTTCGCGGGCAGAGCGAGCCGGCCCTTGTCGTCGAGCCGAGGGGTGTGCGTGCCGAGAAACATCGCCCACCTCCATGACTCGAACTTAACACTACCCCCACTATGACCCACCCTACCCCACTGTTCACCACTGTTCTGGAAAAACATCGGCCATATCGCCGACAACGTGCCCCTGAAGGGAATGAAGAGGACAAACACCGGACGCCGCCCGCGAGCGGATTCCCCACTCGACGGTTCCGGGGTTGACCGCCGCACCGCCAGTCGCGCCCTCTTACCTGGCCGCTGGCTGTGGTTTTGATGAGGAGGGAGCCGGATGAGCCGAGAGGCTCACCGCTCGTCGCGCGAGCAACTACCCTGGAACGAACGGGCCAACGGCTGACGTCGGCTCTCGACTTGTACCCGCTTCTCGACAACCCTGAGGGTGTCGCCAGGCAGTTGACGCTGTGCGGCGGTCTTTCAGAGCAACAGAACGGATTCGCAGTGACACATGCAGCAGCTCAGGCCGCTCAGCCGGCGGCCGGTCCCGCGCGGCAGAACGGTCACGGCTCGCCCTCGGGCGCCAACGGCGCGGTGGACCCCTCGGCCTCCGCGCCCGCGCCCTCGATCGCCGACGTGGGCCCGGCAGCCCAGCGCATCATCGCCAACATCGAGAAGGTCATCGCCGGCAAGTACGAGGTGATCCGGCTCGGCGTCACAGTCTTGCTGGCCGAAGGCCACCTGTTGATCGAGGACGTGCCCGGCGTGGGCAAGACCACCTTCGCCAAGGCGCTGGCCCGCTCCATCGACTGCTCGGTGCGGCGGATCCAGTTCACCCCCGACCTGCTGCCCAGCGACGTCACGGGTGTTTCCATCTTCAACGCCGAGACCAGCGACTTCGAGTTCAAGCCCGGCCCGGTCTTCGCCAACATCCTGCTGGGCGACGAGATCAACCGCGCCTCTCCCAAGACCCAGGCGGCGCTGCTGGAGTGCATGGCCGAGCGGCAGGTGACCGTCGACGGCATGCGCTACGAGCTGCAGGCGCCGTTCCTGGTGCTGGCCACCCAGAACCCGGTGGAGATGGAGGGCACCTACGCCCTGCCCGAAGCCCAGCGTGACCGGTTCACCGCCAAGATCTCACTGGGCTACCCCGACCGCACCGCCGAGATCGCCATGCTCAGCGACCAGACCACCGTCGACCCGCTGTCCACGCTGCGGTCGGTCTCTGACGCCGCCCACATCCGCGGCCTGATCGAGACCGTCCGGACCGTGCACGTCGTGGAGTCGGTGAAGGACTACGTCGTCACGCTGGCCGAGACCACCCGCAACCATCCCGAGATCCGGCTCGGCGCCTCGCCGCGCGCCTCGCTGCACCTGCTGCGCACCGCCAAGGCCGCGGCCGCGCTGGCCGGCCGGGACTACGTGCTGCCCGACGACGTGCAGAGACTGGCCGTGCCGGTGCTGGCCCACCGGTTGATTCCGGCGGCCACCGCCACTGTGGCCGGCCGCTCACCTGAAGATCTGCTGGCAGAGATCGTGGCCAAGGTCCCGATTCCGGTAGCCAGCCCTCGCGGATAGGGCAGCACTCGTGGCGACGAACCGAACCCGTGGTGGTTCCTCGGCGGCACCGCCGGTGATCGACACCACCACCTCGATCGGAACCCAGCGGGTGGCGCTGTCCAGCCGCGGCCGCACCTTCATCACGGTGGGGCTGATCTCGCTGGCGACCGGGATGATGCTCGGCGTGCTGGACCTGCAGCGCCTGGGCGTGCTGCTGCTGGTGCTGCCCGTGCCGGCCTGGCTCGCCGTCCGGCAAGCCCGCTCGGGCCTGCGAATCGGGCACGCCGTGACGCCGGCGCGGATCGTGGTCGGCGAGCAGGCGCGGGTCCGGCTGGTGCTCAGCAACCCGCACAGCTTCGGCACCGGGCCGCTGCGCGTCACCGAGACGGTGCCGGGCGGGCGTCCACTGCGATTCAGCGTGGCCGGAGTCCGCGGCCGACAGCGCCGCACGGTGGCTTACCCGTTGCCGGCGCTGCGTCGTGGCCGGTACACCGTCGGACCGACCACCGTGATGGCCAGCGATCCCTTCGGCCTGGTCACCGCCGACACCCGATCCACCGACGTCGGCGAGCTGATCGTGCGACCGGCGACCACCCCGCTGGCACGCCTGAGCCTGCCGATCGCCTGGCGAGACGGCGCGGCCACCCTCAGCCACTCGGTCGGCGTCGGAGGCTCGGATGACGCCTCGGTGCGCGAGTACCGCCACGGCGATGACCTGCGCAAGATCCACTGGCGCAGCACCGCCCGCTCGGGAGCGTTCATGGTCCGGCAGGAGGAACGGCCCTGGCACGGTGAGTCCCTGGTGCTGCTGGACCACCGGGCGATGGCCTACCCGACGTCACCGGCTCAGCCGGACTCCGAGGCGCTGGAATGGGCAGTCTCGGCAGCCGCCAGCATCGGCTGCCACCTGGCCGAGCAGGGCCGGCGGGTCGCGTTGGTGACCGGCGACGGGCAGGTCGCGCATGACACCCCCTCGGCGATCCTGGACCTGCTCGCCGAGGTGAAGCCCGCTCTGCGCGCCGACCTCGATCCGCTGGCGGCCGCGCTGAGCGGGTTGGGCCGTGACGCCGCGGTGTTCGCCGTGCTGGCGGCCACCCCCAAGAGCTCCATCGGCGGGCTGCTGAGCCGGCCCCAGTCCCCCGGTTCGGCGGTGGCGCTGCTGCTGCGGCCCTGGACCTGGAACGGCGCTGCCAATGACCAGCTCGCCGAGGCAGCCTGGCAGTCCAGCGCAGACGCCCTGCGCGCCGCCGGGTGGCGGGTGGTGCCGGCCGAGGCCGGCGACGACGTCGGCGACCTCTGGCCCAGCCTGCTCTCGGCACGCGTTGCGAGCCTCCGATGAACGCCGCTGCCAAGTCCAAGGCCACTGCCCGGCACGGCGCCGGGCCCGACCCGGTCGTCGCGGCCGCCACCGGCACTGTGGCGGCCGGCGTCCTGCTGACCACCCTGCCGCTGCGCTCGGTCTTCACCGACTGGTCCTGGCTGATAGTCAGCGTGGGTTGCGTGCTGCCCTATCTGGCGGTCGTCACCCTGTTCCGGTTGCGCTCGGCGCCACGCTGGTGGCACAGCCTGGTGGGTCTGGCGGCCTCGGTGCTGATGCTGCTGTGGGTATTCGTTCCGCAGCACCTGCTGCTGGGTGTGTTGCCGACGCCGTCGTCGCTGTCAGACATCGGCGACCTGGTCGCCGCGGCGAACACCCTGATCAAGCAGGAGCAAGCCCCGCTGGCCTCCACCGGCGCGCTGCGGCTGCTGGTCGCCGCGGCTCTGGTGGGGCTGGTGGCCCTGACCGACGTCCTCGGTGTGCTGCTGCGCCGGCCGCTGCTGGCAGCGGCTCCCCTGCTGGAGGTGCTGGCGATCGCGTCGGCGACCTCGTCGAACGCCGCTCACCCGGTGTGGTTCGCCGCTGCCGCCGGCGGCTTCCTGCTGATCCTGTTGTCGGGGACCAGGCTGCAGGACCGAGCCTGGGGGCCCTCGGTGGACGGCTCGGCAGGCCGGCTCGGTGGTGCCCGGCGGATGGCCGTGACCGGGGTGGTGGCGGCCCTGCTGGTTCCGCTACTGCTGCCGTCGGTGTCGGTGAACGTGCTCGCCCGGGCAACCCACCACGGCGGCGACGGCCCTGGCACGGGTAACGGCCAGATCGTGCTGAGCAGCCTGGCCTCGCTGCGCGGTCAACTGCAGCGGTCCAAGCAGATCCCGCTGTTCCAGGTGAAGGTCGATAGCGGGCGCCCGTTCTACGTCCGTCAGGAGGTCCTGGACCGGTTCTCCGACGACGGCTGGAAGCGCTGGGAAGGACCATCCAGGCTGAGTGGGCTGAGGGGCCCGTTCACCATCAGCCCCGACGATGACAGCAGCGACGACGACCTGTCGAGCCCGTTCGAGTTCGAGGCCACCTTCACGCTCCTGGCGCTCGGCGGCTCGACACTGCCGATCCTGTCGAACCCGCGGAGCCTGCGGACTCCTGGCGGCGGCTCCTGGAACGCGGCCACCGCCAGCGTGGTGAACGCCAAGCTGACCCGCGGCATGACCTACACCCAACGGGTCGCCCAGCCGAACCCGTCGACGGACGTCCTGAAAAAGGCGTCGGCGTGGACGCCTCCGGACGAGCCCACGCGCGCGCGGCTGCTCGACGTCCCGGAATTCCCCTCCTCGGTCAAAGCGCTCAGCGACCAGTTGACCGCCGGCAAGGACAGCCCCTATGAGAAGGCGAAGGCGATCTCGGAGTACTTCACCACCCCCGCGAACAACTTCGTCTACACCTTGAGCACCGGCGCCGATGACGGCCGCGACGCGCTGGTGTCCTTCCTGGCGAACAGGAAGGGCTTCTGCCAGCAGTACGCCGCCGCCGCCGCGGTGCTGATGCGCCAGGCCGGCTTGCCCAGTCGCGTCGTGATCGGCTACACCCATCGCGACCCGAACACCGACGGCGTCTTCACCGTCATGACCTCTGACGCGCACTCCTGGGTAGAGGTGTTCTTCCCGCAGGTCGGTTGGGTTCCGTTCGACCCCACCCCGCTGGTCGGCGCCGAAGCGAGCCGGGCGGTGGCGCTGCCGTGGGCGCCTCATCCCGAGGACGCCGCCGCCGAGGAGACCGCGGAGCCGACCGCGAGACGGACCCAGCTCTCCTCCAGCGCCCCGGCGGATGGGCAGGCGAGCCAGAACGCCGCGTCCGAGGACGGTTTCGGGCCTTCCAGCGCTGCGCTGGGGATCGCGCTGCTGGTGCTGCTGGTGCTGCTGGTGCTCGCCGCGGTGGTCTTCGGCCCGCAGTGGCTACGGCAACGGCAACGCCGGCGACGGCTGGAGCGCGCCCGGACGACCGGCAACCCCGAACCGCTCTGGTTGGAGCTGGCGGCGACGGCCACCGACCGGGACGCCTTGTGGCCCAGCACCGTCACCGTTGGCCAGGTCGCCGGCTGGTTGTCACGGCACGGCGTCGATGAGCGCGGCCGCGCCGCGGTCTCCGCGGTGGCCGACCGGGTCGAGCGTGACCGGTTCAGCGCGCAGCTGGTCGATGAGGTGCCCGCCGAGTCCATTGCCGCCCTTGACCAGGCGTTGACCCGATGGGCGCGACGGACCGACCGGCGGCTCAGCCTGATGCACCGGTGGATCCCCCGGTCGCTGATGGGCCAGCCACGCTGGCGGCGCTGAGCCTGCGGCGCCTCTCACCATCCTTGCTAGCCCCCGGACGGGTAGCCCCCTGAGGCGGAGCTGGCGGGTTTGCCGCCCCTGGGGTGCGGCCTGCCTGGCTGAAGAGCGGGCGAACCCCCGCCTCTGTGACTGCCAAGCCCTGGCGTCCAGAAACTGGTTGACTGCCTGGCTGGGCGTCCAGCGCCCTTGGTTGACTGCCGGCTGGGCGGCCAGGGCCTGCGATCGCGCTGCTTGGCTGGGCGTCCAGCGCCCTTGGTTGACTGCCGGCTGGGCGCCTGCCTGGGTCGGGCCTGGCCTGCTGTGACTACCGGCCCTGCTGTGGCTACCGAACCTGTGACTACCGGACCTGCGGCTTGCCGGCCCTGCTGGGGCTCACCGGCCCTGCTGGGGGCTTACCGGCACAGACAGCGACCCCGGTCCACTGGCTGGGTTGTAGGCGCAGTCAGCGAGCCGGGGCCGTTGAGCGGTGAATCAGCTTTCGTCGAACCGCTTGCGCATCCGGTCTTCCATCTTGGTGCGCAAAGTGTTCGACTTCGCGTTGCGTGGCTGACTGGCCTGAGCGGCCAGCGATGTCGTTCCGTTCTGCCGCGGACCTCGCAGGGCACTGGCGGCAGCCACACACGATCCGACTATCAACACAAAACCGAGCACACCCAGCAGAATCAGGTTGGCTGTCAGACCGACCAACACCACCGCAAGCCCGAGTAGGACACCGACCACGGACAACGCGAGCATTGTGCGCGCACGGTTCCTAGGACGGGCCGACCTGACAGAGGACGCGAACTTCGGGTCCTCCGCGTACAGGGCCTGTTCAATCTCATCGAGCAGTCTCTGCTCATGCTCGGAGAGCGGCATGATGCCCTCCAATCCCTGTCGCTATGTAGTGAACCATTACCAGAGCTTGTCCATCAACGCCAGAAGTGCAGTGCGGCGGGTGAAGGGACACACCACCGAGCATACGAGCCGAAATGTGAGTGCGAAAGTTGTCTGCGGTGATTGCTGGCCTGCCGGGGATCATTCGTTATCTCCACCGGGGTCCAACCGCCCCGATCGGTCCGCAGAGCGGTTGAAACCGGCCGCCGACCGGTCTGCTGACTGCCGGCCGAGCAAGGACGCCGGCCCCACGACAGGCTTGCCGAAACGAGCTGCCAGCGCGTCGATCACCCGATCCGTAGGCGTGGCGGCCGACTGCTGATCGCCGAACAGGTCCAGCGCGAGCTGGGTCGCCTCACCGACCGGGCGCAGGTTCTCGGCCTTGACGCCGACCAATCTGATCCGCGGCTGATCCAACTTCAGCGACCGGTACAGCTTCACCGTCTGCGTGTACACCACCGTCGCCACGTCAGTCGGCTCGGCCAGAGTGTGCACGCGGGTGACGGTGGTGAAGTCTGCGAACCGGATCTTGATCCCGACGGTGCGGGCCACCCAGCCGCCCCGGCGCAACCGCTCCGCCACCTCGCCCGAGGCGCGCAGCAACTCACGGCAGACCTCGGCCTCGGTGAGCAGGTCGGCAGCCAGCGTCCGGTCAGTGGAGATCGACTTCTCCACCTGAGCCGGGTTGACCGCACGCTCGTCGTGCCCGTTTGCCAGCGCGTGCAGGTGATCAGCCGAGGCGGCCCCCACCGTTCGCCGCAGGGTGTCCAGCGGGGTCACCGCCAGGTCTTCGACGGTGCGGATGCCCAGCCTGCGCAGCAGCTCGGCGGTGCGCTGCCCCACCCCCCACAGGGCGGTCACCGGCAGCGGGTGCAGAAAGTCCAACACGCCGGCCTTGCTGACCACCCGCAAGCCGTCCGGCTTGCAACTGCCCGAGGCCAGCTTTGCCACCGACTTGATCGGGGCGATCCCGACCGAGCAGGTCAGCTGATGCTCGGAAAAAACCCGGCGCCGGATCTGGCGGGCGATGTCAGCCGGCCGGCCGAACAGCCCGACCGCCCCCGACACGTCGAGGAATGCCTCGTCCAGCGACAACGGCTCGACCAGCGGCGTGACGTCGGCGAGGATTCGCATGACCGCGCTCGACGCCTCGGTGTAGGCGGTGCGGTTGGGCGTGACCACGACCAGCTGCGGGCATAGCCGCAACGCCTGTGCCATGGACATCGCGCTGCGGACTCCGAACACCCGGGCCGGGTAGGAAGCCGCCATCACCACTCCTCGGCCTTCGGCGCCTCCGACCGCCACCGGAAGGCCGCGCAGCTCCGGCCGTGCCCTGATCTCGACACTGGCGAAGAAGGCGTCCATGTCGACATGCAGCACATGACAGCCGGTGTCGTCGCCGTCGATCTCTCCCGATGATCGGGGCAGGTCCGCGCTTCGCCCCATGCAGCCCGGTGCCCCGTCCTAGCCGGCGCTCGGGCGGCTGGCCTGCACGTGCAGTCGGGAGGCGATGTCGCGGTAGGGCGGTTGACCGGCCACCGCCGACTCCAGCTCCGACAGCGCGGCGATCGCACCCGGACGGTCGAGCTCGATGCCGGGAACCAGGTCGGTGAACACACCCAGCCCCTCGACCGACTGGACCTGGAGGCCAGCCGCCAGGCACAGGCCGGCCAGTGACTGGCCGTCATAGGCCTGAGCGACCGGCTGGCGGTAGACGGCCAGGGCGCCGGCCACGTCCCCTGCCAGCACCCGGGCGAGCACGCCGGCCACCGGATTGGCGACCACCACGCTCAGCACTCCACCGGGGCGGAGCACGCCGGCGATCTGGCCCAGCACCAGAGCGGGATCCTGCACGTCCTCGAGCACGTCATGGGCGAGCACCAGATCAAAGGTGTCGGCCGTCGCGAGTTGGGCGAGGGACTCGGCCTCGCCCTGGACAGCAGTCACCCGGTCAGAGACGCCGGCCTCAGCGGCCCGGCGCGTCAGCGTTGCCAGCGCGTCGATGCTGACGTCGACCACGGTCACCACCGCGCCAAGGACCGCCAGCGGCACGGCCAAGCTGCCCGAGCCGCCACCGCAGTCGAGCACTCGCGGCGCGGCGACGCTCTGGTCGTCCTGCCTGTCTTGCAGGATGTGCCGCAAGCTGGCCCACAGCAGCGGTGAGCGGCCGCCCGGTGACTGGTCGCCGGCGAGCGAGGCGGGCAGGCGGACACCCTCGGCTGTCTGGTCGGGCGCATCACTAGCCACGAGAACAGACATTAGCGCTGCGCACCGTTCAACTGGCGACCTCGAGCATCAACTGGCGACCTCGAGCACGAGCCCTCCGACCATCCGCTCGACTATTGCGATGAACTCGCCGGCCGCCCGCAGCAGGTCATCAGCGTCTCGCTCGGAAACGACTGTCATCACACCCGCCTCAATAGCCGCCCGGCGGTGTGCGCTGTCGGCGAAGTAGACCGCCCAATCGGCCAGTTCGGGCGTCACCGTCTCAAGCAACACCCACGCGCTGGTCGGCCGACGGCGACTGGCCGCGACTGGCCGCGCCCGCAACGCCAGCACTGCGGCAGCAGCCCGCAGGGCGGCGACGTGAGCCGAGCGGTACTTCTCGGTCGCCCGGGGTTCCAGGACCGCTTCGGCCCAGGTGGTCTTGGCCTGGGACAGTAACGACCCGACACTGAACGGCAGCGGACTCGTCATGAGGTTCTCCTCGCCGGTGCACTGAATCGAAAGTGTGTTCGAACACTAGCACGATCTGACTGCATGTCCAGCAAGAATTGCTTGCGCAGCAAGGCTTGAGGTGGGCGGCGGCGCTGATCTGCGGGCATGGACTGAAGGCTAAACACACCCTCTGACAAAACCGCTCAGTCGAAGCCGAGGGCTGCCACCGCCCCGATCACCACCACCGACGGAGCCCCCACCTCCGCGCGCTGGACCTCGGCTGCCAGGCCCGCCAGCGTTGAGCGCACCACCCGCTGGTCGGGCAGGGTGGCCCGGTGAATGGCGGCCGCCGGGGTGTCAGCAGGCCGGCCGTGCTCGATCAGCTCCGCGGTGATGCTGCCCAGGCTCTCCATACCCATCAGCACCACCAGGGTCGCCGGCCCTACCGCAAGCTCGGGCCAATTCCAGCCGGCCTCGGCCCGGCCGGGGTCGCGGTGGCCCGAGACCACGGCGAAGTCGGCGGCCAAGCCGCGGTGCGTCACCGGTATGCCGGCCGCGGCAGGCGCGGCGATCGCCGAGGTGACGCCGGGCACCACCTGAACGGCGATGGACGAGGCCACGCAGGCCGCCACCTCCTCGCCGCCCCGGCCGAAGACGAACGGGTCCCCGCCTTTGAGCCGGACGACCCGCTTGCCCTGCTGGGCCCGTTCGACGATCACGGCGTTGATCTCGTCCTGGGTGAGGTTGTGACGGTGCGCGGACTTGCCGCAGTCGATGATCTCGACGTCGGGATCGAGGGCCTCCAGCAGCGATCGGGGCGCCAACCGGTCGGTCACCACCACGTCGGCTTCCAGCAGCAGCCGCCGGCCGCGGACGGTGATCAGCTCAGGGTCACCCGGCCCGCCGCCGACCAGGGCGACGCTGCCGGCGCTAGCCGGGCGCACCGGGCGGCTCACCAGCTGCCCCGTCTGCAGCGCCGCGGCGATCAGGTTGCGCAGCTCGGCTGCCCGGCGCGGGTCGTCACCGGCGTTCACCGACACGGTCAGCTCTCCGCTGTGCAGGATCGCCGGGACCCGGGCGCTGCCGGCCGCGGCGGTGTCGGCCCGGACGCAGAAGATCTGGCTGGCGGCAGCCTCGTCGGCGACCGCGGAGTTGATCGACTGGTCATCGGTGGCCGTGACCGCCAGCCACGCCTGAGACAGGTCACCGGACTGATAGCGCCGCAGCAGCAGCCGCGCCCCGGAGTCGGCCAACTCGGGCGCCACTGTGGGGGCGATCACCACCACCTCGGCGCCGGCCTCGATGAAGGTCTTGGCCCGCCGGGCCGCCACCGTGCCGCCGCCGACGATCACCACCCGGCGCCCGAGCAGGTCTAGGAGAATCGGCACACCGGTCACCGGAGCAGTCTCCCCTGTCGCCCGGCAGACGCGAAACCGCGTCGGTCAGGCGACCATTCCGGCGGCGACGGTCGCGCCGCTGACCTCGTCCACCAGCAGGAACGCCCCGGTGGAGCGGTTCACCGAGTAAGGGTCAGCAGCCACCGGCTCGGCCAGCCGGATCCGCACCGCGCCGATGTCATTGAGGCAGAGCTCGGTGGCCGGCATTTCCAGGACGCTTCCGATGTCGAGCTTGGAGCGGACCTCCTCCACGACGGCGCGGACGTCCCTGGTGGTGTGGCGCACCTGATACCGGTCCCCGGGGCGCAGCGGCTGGTCGGTCAACCAGCACACGGTGGCCAGCAGCTCCCGGGTGATGATCGACTGCGGGTCGCCCTCGGCGACGATCAGGTCCCCGCGCGAGACGTCCAGGTCATCACGCAACCGGAGTGTCACCGAGCGCCCGCAGGTCGCCTCCTCCAACTCGCCGTCGGGGGTGTCGATGGCCTCGACGGAGGAGGTCAGCCCCGAGGGCAGCACCCGGACCCGATCGCCCCGCCGCAGGACGCCGGCCTCCACCCGTCCGGCGTAGCCGCGGTAGTCCGGATGATCGGCCGACCGCGGCCGGATCACCACCTGCACCGGGAACCGGGCCGGCAGCGCCACCGGGATCTCGGGCTCGACCTGCTCCAGAAACCCCAGCAGCGGCAGGCCGCCGTACCAGGGCATGTTCACCGAGCTCCGCACCACGTTGTCACCGCTCAGGGCGGTCATCGGAATGGGCGTGAAGTGATCCACGCCCAGCTTGCCGGCGGCTCCGGCGAAGTCGGCGACGATGGCGTCGAACGCCGACTCGTCATAGCCGACCAGATCCATCTTGTTGACCGCCAGAACCACCTCGCGCACCCGCAGCAACGAGGTGACCGCCAGATGACGCTTGGTCTGGGAGACCACCCCGGACCGGGCGTCGACCAGGATGACCGCCACGTCAGCGGTCGAAGCGCCTGTCACGGTGTTACGGGTGTACTGCACGTGCCCGGGGGTGTCGGCCAGGATGAAGGTGCGCCGCGCGGTCGCGAAATAGCGGTAAGCGACGTCAATCGTGATGCCCTGCTCACGTTCGGCCCGCAGGCCGTCCACCAGCAGCGCCAGGTCCGCGACCTCGTAACCACGACGCTGGGAGGCAAGCTCCACGGCGCTCAGCTGATCGGCCAGCACCGCCTTGGCGTCATGCAGCAATCTGCCCACCAGCGTGGACTTGCCGTCGTCGACGGAGCCCGCCGTGACCACCCGCAGGAGTCCACCCGGCATCAGAAATACCCCTGTCGCTTGCGGTCTTCCATGGCCGCCTCACTGGCCCGGTCATCGGCCCGGGTCGCGCCCCGTTCGGAGACCGTGCTTGCCGCGGTCTCGGCGACCACCGCCGCCACGTCGTAGGCCTGGGACGCGACTGCTCCGGTGCAGGTGGCGTCACCGACGGTGCGGTAGCGCACCGACTCGACCCTGACGATCTCGCCCTCGGCCGGCTGGGTGAACTCGGTGACGGCCAGCAGCATCCCGTCCCGGCGGAACACCTGACGCTCATGCGCGAAGTAGATGCCGGGCACCTCGATGCCCTCACGTTGGATATAGGACCAGATGTCGAGCTCGGTCCAGTTCGACAGCGGAAACACCCGGACGTGCTCACCGGCGCGGTGCCGGCCGTTGTACAGGTCCCACAACTCCGGGCGCTGGTTGCGCGGGTCCCATTGACCGAAGTCGTCGCGGACCGAGAACACCCTCTCCTTGGCGCGGGCCTTCTCCTCGTCCCGGCGGGCGCCGCCGAGCACCGCGTCGAACTTGTTCGCGGTGATGGCGTCGAGCAACGGAACCGTCTGCAACGGGTTCCGGATGCCGCCAGGGGTCTCGGTGACCCGGCCGGAGTCGATGGCCTGCTGGACGCTGGCAACGATCAACTGGGCGCCGGTCTCAGCCACCATGCGGTCGCGATAGGCGATCACTTCGTCGAAGTTGTGCCCGGTGTCGACGTGCATCAGCGGAAAGGGCAGCCGGGACGGCCAGAACGCCTTCATCGCCAGGTGCGTCATGACGATCGAGTCCTTGCCGCCCGAGAACAGCAGCACCGGGCGCTCGAACTGGCCGAACACCTCGCGGATGATGTGGATCGACTCATCTTCCAAGTCGGTCAGCCACGCCCGCTCCAACGAGTCGACTGGCATCGCGGTCATAACAGGCTCTCTTTCTGCATAAGGGAGATCAGCTCGTCCACCGAGTCCTCCACCGACCGGTCGGTGGTGTCGATCCGCAGGTGTGGATCGCGCGGCGGCTCGTACTCGCCGTCGATTCCGGTGAGGCCGTCCAGCGCCCCGGACCGCTGCTTGGCGTACAAACCCTTGACGTCACGATCGGCGCAGACCTCGACCGGGGTGGCGACATGGATCTCCAGAAAGGCAGTGGTGTCAGCCTGATGCCGGTCGCGGACGCTGTCACGCGCCTCGGCGAACGGTGACACCACCGAGGCGAGGACCAACACGCCGTGCCGGGCGAGTAACCCGGCCACCCAACCAATCCTCCTCACGTTGGCGTCCCGATCGGCTCGGGAGTAGCCGAGTTCGGTTGAGAGCACCGGGCGGACAGCGTCGCCGTCGAGGATCTCGACCGGGTGTCCGGCAGCGCGCAGCCGGCTCGCCAGGGCGGTGGCCAAGGTGGTCTTTCCGGCGCTGGGCAGGCCGGTGAACCACAGAGTAGCGCCGGTGCGAAGGCGGATGTCAGCTGTCATCGGGTGGCCTTTGAGAAGTCGCGGGCAAGGCTGAGCAGACGAGGGCCGTGCCGCGCGCTCAACGCCTTGGAGAGGCGGCTGCGCCGGCAGGGATCGGTGTTCGAAGCAGTCGCTCGGGCGACTACGGCGAAACGGCGTCGATCCTAAGACACGCCGCGCTGGTGACACGTTGAAGATCAACGTGCAGGCGGACTACCAGCGCGACTGCGGGCATGCACAAAGTGTGGCACAGCTCGGCAGTCAAACCCAACGAGTGCGCCGACCTTCCTCCAGAAGTGGCCGATGAGACACCGCAGCCGCCCGACGCCCCCGCGAGAGGGTTCCTCCCCTGGCGTCGTGGTTGAAGGCAGCGCCGTTCTGCTTAGGCAGCGAGCGATACGTTCAAGATTTTTTCGCGGTGCGAGGAGAAATGTGGAACCATGTACTGGTGCGCCCAGCCCTGCTCCTGCTGACCTCGCGCCGTCACATCGATCTGCTTCGGGTGGCCGGCGCGACCTGTTGAGCACCCTTTCACCGACTTTCCGCCCGCGAGGGGCAATCGTGAAGGGATGCGGCTGTAATGGCAGCTGGCAAGGGACAAGGGCAGTGGGCGCTGGGCTACCGGGAGCCACTGAACCCCAATGAGCGCAGCAAGCGCGACAACGACGGCCTGCTGGTCAAGCAGCGGATCATCGACGTCTACCAACACACCGGATTCGACGGCATCGACCCTGGTGACCTGCGCGGCCGGTTCCGCTGGTACGGCCTCTACACCCAGCGCGCCCAGGGCATTCCGGGCGGGCGGACGGCGATCCTGGAGCCTGAAGAGCTTGAGGACAAGTACTTCATGCTCCGGATCCGCATCGACGGCGGTCGGCTGAGCTCTGAGCAACTGCGGGTCATCGGCGAGATCTCCACCCGCTACGGCCGCGACCTCGCCGACATCACCGACCGGCAGAACATCCAACTGCACTGGATCCGGATCGAGGACGTGCCGACGATCTGGGAGCGGCTGGAGGCAGTCGGCCTCAGCACCACCGAAGCCTGCGGGGACACCCCGCGGGTGATGCTCAGTTGCCCGCTGGAAGGCGTCGCCGCCGACGCGCTGGCCGACGCTTCGACCGCGCTGGCCGAGACCATCGAGCGGTATCTGGGTGACCCGGCGTTCTCCAACCTGCCCCGCAAGTTCAAGACCTCGATCTCAGGCTGTGCCCAGCACTGCGTCAACCACGAGATCAACGACGTCGCCTTCGTGGGGGTGCGTGACGCCGACGGCGAGCCCGGCTTCGACGTGTGGGTCGGTGGCGGGCTGTCCACCAATCCGATGTTCGCGCAGCGGCTCGGCGTCTTCGTCCGCTCCGACGAGGTGGCCGAGGTGTGGGCCGGCGTGTGCGGCATCTTCCGCGACTACGGCTACCGGCGCTCACGCAACCACGCGCGGTTGAAGTTCCTGCTGGCTGATTGGGGCACGGAGAAGTTTCGCGAGGTTCTTCAAGAGGAATACCTGAAGCGAAAGTTACCCGACGGCCCGGAGCCGGATAGCTCGCCGGCGCACCGTGACCACATCGGCGTGATAGCCCAGCGCGACGGCGCCTTCGCCGTCGGAGCCACCACCGCCTCCGGGCGCACCAGCGGCACCGCGCTGAGCAAGCTCGCGGCGCTGGCCGACTCGCTCGCCGACGGGCGCATCCGCACCACCGCCCAGCAGGGCCTGGTGCTGCTGGATGTGCCCGCCGAAGCCACCGAGACGGCAGTGCGACAGCTGCAGGCGCTGGGCTTGTCGGCCCGGCCCAGCACGTTTCACCGAGGCACCATCGCCTGCACCGGTATCGAGTTCTGCAAGCTGGCCCTGGTCGAGACCAAGGGCCGGGCCGAGACCATCCGGCAGGAACTCGACCGTAGATTGCCTGACTTTGACACGGCAATCACGGTTAACGTCAACGGCTGCCCCAACTCCTGCGCCCGGTTCCAGGTCGCCGACATCGGGTTCAAGGGAATCGTGCAGAAGGTCAAGGCCGAGGACGGCTCCTTCGTCGACGCCGAGGCCTTCCAGGTCCATCTCGGTGGGCAGCTTGGCAGCCAAGCCTCATTCGGCCGGAAGTTCCGGGGCCTGAAGGTGACTGCCGAGCAAGCTCCTGATTACGCCGAACGAGTGCTGACCGGTTACCTCGCCCGGCGAACAGCCGGTGAGTCCTTCGCCAGCTATGTCAGTCGGGCCGAAGAAGATTGGTTGTTGTGAGAGCGGCCGGGCTGTGTCGGAGTGCTTGGAATGACTGAACGCGCCGCGCCGTTGCACTGTCCGTACTGCGCAGATGAGGATCTCAGACCGTTCGGTGAGACTCACGGCCAGTGGCGTTGCGGCGCGTGCCAACGGGTTTTTGCCCTTAAATACATTGGGATTGCCGCTGACTGGACGACGCAGCCTAGTAGAGCAGAGCATCCGCAAGGAGAGTGACCATGAGCCAAGCTTCGCCGCGCTCGCACGATGAGTCAGCAATCATAAGCATTTCCTCAAGCACGGCCAGCCTCAGGGCGCTGGCTGAGCGCGCCGGCGACGAGCTCGACGCAGCGCCGGCGACCGAGATCCTGAACTGGGCCGTCCGGCATTTCGGCGCCGACTGGTGCGTCACGTCGTCCATGGCCGACGCGGTGCTCGCCCACTTGGCATCCCAGGTGCTACCCGGAGTCGACGTGGTCTTTCTCGACACCGGTTACCACTTCGCCGAGACCATCGGCATGCGCGACGCCGTCGGCGCAGTCTTGCCGATCTCAGTGCGCACCGCCGTGCCGCTGCGCACCGTCAGGGAGCAGGACGCCGAATTCGGCCCACGGCTGCACGAGCGCGATCCCAGCGCCTGCTGCGCGATGCGCAAGGTCGAACCGCTGCGCCGGGCGCTGGCCCCGTACCGGGCCTGGGCGTCCGGGCTCCGCCGGGCCGACACAGCCGGCCGCGCCGGCGTCCGGGCCGTCGAGTGGGACGCCAAGCACGACATGGTGAAGCTGAACCCGATCGCGGCGTGGTCGGACGAGGACGTCGATGCCTATGTCGCCGACAACGGCCTGCTGGTCAACCCCCTCCTGAGCGAAGGCTACGGCTCGATCGGCTGCGCGCCGTGCACCCGCCGGCTGCTGCCCGGCGAGGATCTCCGGGCCGGTCGATGGGCGGGCACCCTCAAGACCGAGTGCGGCCTGCACACCTGAGCCCAGCGGCTGGTCCAGGCGAGGAACAAGCCGCTGAGCGGGCCACGGACCAGCCGGCTCTCCCGCTGGGTCGCGACACGGGCGTTGACGTGCTCGCCTGTGCGATCCACCCACACCACGCCCACGTAATGTCCAGGGGGTGGCCGACCTGCACCCCAACTGCGTCCTGATCAACTCGATCCTGCAGTCGGCCGGCCTGCCCGGCCGCGTCCGGATCCTGGCCGAAGCGGCCCCCACTGCCGTCGCGGCCGCCGAGCAGCTCGGCGTCGAGGTGGCGGCGATCGTGAACTCCTTGGTCTTCACGACCGCTGAGCGCTCCCCGCTGCTAGTGCTGACCAGCGGCGCGCACCGGGTCGACACTGCCAGGGTGGCAACGCTGGTAGGCACCGCGAAGCTGTCACGGGCCACCGCCGAGTTCGTCCGCGAGGTCACCGGACAGCCCATCGGAGGCGTCGCGCCGATCGGCCATCCGGCGCCGATCCGCACGCTGCTGGACACCGCGTTGTTGGAATTTCCCGAGATCTGGGCGGCCGGCGGCATCCCGCACGCTGTCTTCGGGATCAGTTATCCCGATCTTCTGGCCCTGACGTCGGCCCAGCCGGCCATTGTCGCCTAATCTGCTGGTCATGGCAGAGCCAACCCGCGCCGGCGGCGGCGCGTCGACGATCGCGATCGTCGACGTGCCCCGCTCGGACCTGCCGGCCCGGCTGAGCGAGGCGATGGCGATCTACGTCGCCGCGATGGGATACCCCTCCTCCAGCGGGCCACAGCGCGGCACCCACCTGATGCGGCACGCCAGCTTCGACTCGTTCCGCTTCCGGGCGGCGCTGAACGCCGAGGGAAAGATGCTCGGCTTCGGTTACGGCTACACCAGCCTGCCCGGCCAGTGGTGGCATGACCTGGTCACGCGCGCCATCTCCGGCGACACCGAGCACTGGTTGGGCCACGCCTTCGAGCTCTCGGAGCTGCACGTCACACCGCCCGCGCAGGGGACCGGCCTCGGCGAGCGGCTGCTGCGATCGCTGGCCGACGGCCTGCCGCACCGGACGATGGTGCTCTCGACACCCGAGGGCGAGAACCGGGCCTGGCGGCTGTACCGCCGGATGGGCTTCTACGACCTGGCCCGCAACCACCTGTTTCCCGGCGACCACCGCCCCTTCGGCGTGCTCGGCGCCCTGCTGCCGTTCCCACCGCCGACCGGCGCCGGGTCCGAGGAACCCACCGCGCTCAGTCGCTGACCGCCCCGGACATCAGGTTGGCCCACACCTCCCGAGTCGCCCGCGACCGGTTCAGGGTGTAGAAGTGAATTCCCGGAACGCCCTCCTCGATCAACCGCTGCGCCAGCTTGGAGGTCTCGGAGATGCCCAGCTCGCGCACCGCCTTCGGATCATCGGCGATCTTGGCGAACCGGGCGCCCAGGTCCGCCGGAAACGGCGCGCCGGTGAACTGCTCGGAGCGGTCGATGGTGCCCATGTTCGTGACCGGCATCAGCCCGGCGATGATCGGCACATCGCAGCCGGCGGCCGCCACCCGGTCGCGCAGCCGCAGGTAGGGCTCGGGCTCGAAGAACATCTGGGTGATCGCGTAGTCGGCGCCGCGACGGCACTTCTCCACGAAGCGCAGGGTGTCCTGCTCGATCGACTCCGACCGCGGGTGCTTGTAGGGAAAGGCAGCCACCCCGACGGTGAAGTCGCCGTGCGAGCGCAGCAAGCCCACCAGGTCACCGGCGTAGCTGAGGCCCTCAGGGTGTGAGACCCACTCGCCCAGCGGGTTGCCCGGCGGATCACCGCGCAGTGCCAGGACATTGGAGATGCCGGCGTCAGCCAGCCGCCCCACGATGGCGCGGATCTCGGCTACGGAATGGCCTACCGCGGTCAGGTGCGCCACCGGCAGCAGGGTGGTGTCGCTGGCGATCCGCTCGGTGATCTCGATGGTGCGGTCACGAGTGGCGCCGCCGGCCCCATAAGTGACCGAGACGAAGTCCGGGCGCAATGACTCCAGCTCGCGGATCGTGGTCCACAGCAGCCGGTGATCCTCCGGGGTCTTGGGCGGGAAGAACTCGAAGGAGAACGTCGGCCTGCCGGTGTTGAAGCAGTCCCGAACCGTGCGTGTCATGCCATGAGGGTAATGTCCGCGGCTGTGGCTGAGCGTGTGGACCCGAGCCCCACCGGCACGCTGACCGAACGGATCACTGCCGAGCTGTCCTCTTTTCTCACCGAGCGGATCGGGCTGCTGACCCAGGTCTCGGCCGACCTCGACGTGCTGGCCCAGGCCGTCCGAGCCGCGGTGCTGACCGGCGGCAAGCGGATACGTCCGACTTTCGCCTATTGGGGGTGGCGCTGCGTCCAGCCGGAGGCGGCAGCCGGTGAGCCCGAGCTGGTGCGGGCCGCTGCCAGCCTGGAGCTCCTGCACGCCTGCGCGCTGGTGCACGACGACGTGATGGACAGCTCCGACACCCGCCGCGGTCAGCCGGCGGCCCACATCCGGTTCGGCCAGTTCCATCGCGAGCAAGGCTGGTCCGGCTCAGGGCAGGCCTTCGGCGCGGCCAGCGCGATCCTGCTGGGAGACCTGCTGCTGTCCTGGTCGGAGGAGTTGTTCACCGCCGCCATCGGCGGCCTGCCCCACGACCGCGCCAGGGTCGCCACCGACCAGTTCGACCTGATGCGCACCGAGGTCGTCGCCGGGCAGTTCCTGGACATGCTGGCCCAGGCTCGTGGCGCCTTCGACCCGGACGAGGCGTTGCGGGTGGTCGAGTTCAAGACCAGCAAGTACACCGTGCAACGGCCGTTGCTGCTCGGCGCCGGCGCGGCCGGCGGGTCAGCCGAGCTGGTCGGCGTGCTGTCGGCCTACGGGCTGTTGATCGGCGAGGCCTTCCAGCTGCGCGATGACCTGCTCGGGGTGTTCGGCGACCCGTCCCAGACCGGCAAGCCCGCCGGCGATGACCTGCGGGAGGGTAAGCGGACCCTGCTGATGGCGCTGGCCTTCCAGGCGGCGGACCGGTTCCAACGGGCGCTGCTGCAGGCCGGTGTCGGTGATCCGGGGCTGACCCCGGCCGGCGTGGCGCAGTTGCGCGAGGTGCTGCGGCAGACCGGCGCCCAGCAGCAGGTGGAGCAGCGGATCAGCGAACGGGCCGGTGAGGCGGCTCGCTGCCTGGCCGCCGGTCCACTGCAGCCGGCCGCGGCGCAAGCGCTGCTGCGACTCGCCCAAGCCGCCGCGCACCGAACGTCGTAGCGTCCTGGCCTGATCTGCCACGATGTGAGGGTGACTGCCAGCGCCCAGCGAGAGCTACCGGCGCCGCCGCCAGCGCCGGTGAGCCTGCGCTGGTTCTCCCGGGCAGTCGAGGGCTGGGGTCTGCGCGAGATCGGGCGGGCCGGCCTGCTGGGCACCGTGATGATCGCGTTGGGCAGCTTCGGCGCCGGCGCGCTGCCCGCCAACGACCCCACCCGCTTGATACCGGTGCTGGGCCTGCTGCGGCACGGCCAGCCCGGCCTGCACGCCGCTCTTGCCCTGCACTACCTCGGCCTGGTCCTGGTGGTGATCGCCTGGCTGCTGCTGGGCCGGTTACTGTTGACCGGCTCGACCCGCGGCGAGCGGGCCAGCACCGCTCAGCTGGTTCCGACGTCTGCACTGCGCCGCATGCTGATCGGCTGGAGCGTGCCGCTGGTGTGCGGGATGCCGCTGGCCAGTTCCGATCTCTACAGCTACGCCGCCCAGGCCCAGCTGGCCCAGGCCGGATTGGACCCCTACACCACCACCCCGGCCGACCTGCCGGCCGTGGATCTGGGCAAGTTCCTGGACAACGTCGCCTGGAAGTGGGTCGACACGCCCTCGCCATACGGCCCGCTGTGGGTGGCGGTCTCCAAGTGGGTCGCCGCGCTGACCGGTGACCACGCGCTGATCAGCGTGTTGCTGCTGCGGTTGCTGCCCTTCGCCGCGATCGTGCTCACCGCCCGGTTGCTGCCGGTGCTGGCCAACCGCTACGGCAAGCGCGCCGACCTGGCCTTGTGGCTGGCGATCGGCAACCCGCTGATCCTGGTGCACGCGGTCGGCGGCGGGCACAACGACGCCGTGATGGTGGCGCTGATCGTGGCCGGGCTGGTGCTGGTGTCGCGGTCTGAAGCCGGCTTGCGTGACCTGGTCGCCGGGGTGGCGCTGATGACGTTGGCGGCGGCGGTGAAGTCACCCGGACTGGTGGCGGTGGCCTTCGCGGTGCCGATCTACCTCAGCGGCCGCACGGGCGCGGGCCGGTCCGCGCTGCGCCCACGGGACTGGGTCAGGCACTGCCTTATCGCCGCGGCGGTCGCGGTGCCGGTGTTCGCGGCGGTGTCGCTGGTCGCCGGTGTCGGCCTGGGCTGGGCACGGCAGGTCAGCTCCGGGGTGCCGGTGATCAACTTCATGTCGATCCCGACGATGCTGGCCGTGGGCTACCGGGCCACGATCGGCGCCGCGCACGCCGGCACGCTGGTGGACGGCACGGTGCGCGACTTCCGCAATGTCGGCCTGATCGTCAGCGGGCTGTTGCTGGTGGCGCTGTGGTGCCGGGCGGTGCGCGGGCCGGCCCTCAAGCTGCTGGCGCTCGCCCTGGCCAGCGTGGTGGTGCTGGGTCCGGCCGTCCAGCCCTGGTACTTCAGCTGGTCGCTGACCATCGCGGCGGTGTTCCTGCTCGCTCCCCGGCAGCTGGGCTGGATCGCCACCGCCTCGATCGCGCTGACCCTGCTCACCCGTCCGATGGGCTCGAGCCTGGAGATGGCGGTCTACGTCCTGGCCGTGCTGGCCACCGTGCTGGCGACCCGGGCCCTGCTCGGCCCGGTCGTGCGGCGCTTGCCCGAGCGCCCATCCTCGCCGCACGCCGTCCCAGCGCCACCCAGCACGACAGGGTGAGCAGGATCAGCGCGAAACCGAAGCCGAGATCCTCCACCGGGGCGTAGGCCAGCCTCGGGCCGAGGATGGTGTCCGGGTCGTACTGGACGATGCGCAGGCCGGTCAGCAGCCCGTTCACCAGCAGCTGGAAGCTCACCATGATGGCGTAGGCGACCCAGAACGACTTGCGGCCCAGCAGCCTCGTCCTGAGCAGGACGAGGTCGCAGGCAGCCGCTGCGAGCAGGGCTAAGCCGACCAGCCAGGTGTAGGTCATCGCGCTGGGTCGTCCGGGAGGACCGGCTCAGCCGGCTCGTCGCCGATCAGCCAGCCGGGCCGGCGGCGGGCGACCGCCTCCAGGGTGAGGATCGCGCAGGTCGGGATCACCAGGAAGAACAGCACCTCTTCCACCGGCAGGCCCGCCAGGTTCACGCCGATCACCGAGCGCGGGTCGAAGTGCCAGTGCCCGTTGCGGACCGCGTACTGATCCCAGGTCACCCCCAGCACCAGGCCTGGGATGAGGGCTGCCAGCAGCCTGCGCCACCGGGCGTAGACCCGGACCCGCAGCACCAGTTCCAGCGGCAGGGTGCCGAGCAGACAGCCTGCCAGCACCGCCAGGTAGCTCAGCTGGCGCACGGCGTCGCCAGGCAGCTCAGCTGGCGCACCGCCAGCTCTTTCATCAGAACGCCGCCGCCTGGGCCCGCCGCTTGATCTCGGTGCCCCGGTTCTCGGCCAGCGCCTGCGCCGGCGTGCCGGGCAGCGAGTCGTCGGGCCGCAGCATCCAGTCGATGATCTCGGCGTCGGAGTACCCGCCGTCGCGCAGCAGGGTGATCACCGACGGCAGGCTCTTGAGGACGGCGCCGCCGGCCACGAACACCCGGGGCAGCACCCGGCGGCCCTGGTCGTCGGTCGTCACCACCAGCTGGCCGTCCTTGATCAGCTGGTGCACTTTCAGGATCGGGATCCCGAGCAGCTCGGCAACGTCGGGCAGCGGTATGAGTTCGGTCGCCTCTGGCATGTCACCAAGCCTGCCATGCCGCCGTCAGCGAATCCGCCAGCCGTCCCGGGCGGGCTCCGGCGACACCGAGGAGTCCGCGTCGGTCCAGGGCCGGGCGGCGCCGTGGCGAACGGCCAGCTGCGCGTCGTCGCGGACGCCGGCCGGAAACGGCTGCCGGGCGATCTGGCGGCGCAGCTCGTCCACGTCCAGCGGCGTGGACGAGGCGGCCAGCACCACGTTGCCGAACCGCCGGCCCTTGAGGACGTCGTTGGAGCTGACCAGGGCAAGCTCGCCGAACACCGCGCGCAGGCCGGCCAGCACCCGCCCCAGGTAGCGCAGGCCCGGCTCGTCGACCAGGTTCGCCAGGAACAGCCCGTCGGCCTTGAGCACCCGGGAGACGTCTGTGAAGAACTCCAGCGTGGTGAGGGCAGCCGGCACCCGGCCGTCGGCGTAGGCGTCGAGCACCACCACGTCGGCGCTGGCGTCGGCCAGCGCGCTGACGCCGGCGCGGCCGTCCTGCGGCCTGATCCGGATCCGGTGATCACGCGGCAACGGCAGCCTGCGGCGGACCAGCTCGGTCAGCTCGGTGTCGGGCTCCAGAACGATCTGCGGCGAGCCGGGCCGGCAGGCCTGCAGGTAGCGCGCCATGGTCAGGGCGCCGCCGCCGATGTGGGTGACCGCCAGCGGGCCGTCCGGCAGGGTCGCCAGCACGCTGGCGAAGTACTGGATGTACTCGAAGTCCAGATAGGTGGGGTCGTCGATGTCGACGTAGGACTGCCGGACGTCGTCCATCACCAGCATGGCGCCGCCGGGATGGTCGGTGTCGGCGATCAGCTCGATCCGCGGCCGGGACGGCGGCGCGACGGGATCGGAATCGCCGCCCCGGGCGCTGTCGCGTCGCCGCGATCGGCCCTGCGCTGGCATGCCCCCAACCCTACTGCCGCCATCGCGGGCGCCGCCCGCCGCGCGGCGATGCCCTGCCGCTATCGGCCGCCACCTAGAATCGCGGTGTGCAGACGGCTGGAGATCGGATCGTCGGCCGGGTGCTGGAAGGTCGCTACCGGATACTCCACCAGCTCGCCCGGGGCGGCATGTCGACCGTGTACAGCGCACTGGACGAGCGCCTTGACCGCCCGGTGGCGGTCAAGGTGATGTCGGCTGCCCTGTCCACCGACCCGGCGTTCGCCGACCGGTTCGCCCGTGAGGCACGCGTGGCGGCCAGGCTGTCGCACCTCAACGCCGTCGCCGTCTATGACCAGGGTTCTGACGACGGGCATGTCTTCCTGGTGATGGAGCTGGTGCGCGGGCGGACCTTGCGCGACCTGCTGCGCGAACGTGGCGCGCTGCCGCCGGCGCTGGCGGTGTCGATCATGGAGCCGGTGCTGGGCGCGCTGGCCGCGGCGCACCGGGCCGGCCTGGTGCACCGCGACGTCAAGCCCGAGAACATCCTGCTGTCCGACGACGGCGCGGTGAAGGTCGCGGACTTCGGCCTGGCCCGGGCGATCGAGGCCGACCCCAGCAGCACCCGAACCGGGTTGATGATGGGCACCGTCGCCTACTGCCCGCCGGAGCAGATCTCGCGCGGGTCAGCCGATGCCCGCTCCGACGTCTACTCGGCCGGGGTGGTGCTGTTCGAACTGCTGACCGGCGCGCCGCCCTACACCGGCGACAGCGCGATGGCGGTGGCCTACCAGCACGTGAACTCCGACGTGCCCGCGCCGTCCACCCGCCGGCCGGGCATCCCCCCGCAGCTGGACGAGATCGTGCTGCGGGCCGCCAACCGCGAACCGGGCGGTCGACCGCTGGACGCAGGCGCCCTGCTCGCCGAACTGCACGACGCCCGGATCGACCTGGGCCTGCCGGTGCTCGGCGTGCCGCCCCGGCCGGACACCGCAGGCGCGGCCGCTGTCAGCACCGACACCCAGCGGATCACTCGGCTGCCCGAAGGCGGTGCGGCCACCGCGAGCTCGGCCACCGCTCCGACCCCGGCCCGGCCTGGCGCCACCGATCTGCAGCACACCACCGTGCACCAGCTCGACCGGTCCCAGCGTGCCGGCGGCGCCACCGCAGGCGCCGACCGGCCGCCCGGGGCCGGCCCCGCGTCGAGCCGGCGCCGGCGCAACCGGCGGCGGACCGCCGTCGTGGTCACGATCGTGCTGCTGCTGGGGCTGCTCACCGGCTACGGCGCGTGGTACCTGGCGGTCGGGCGGTATCACGAGGTGCCCACGGTGGCGGGCGCCAGCCGGGCGACGGCGGTGCAACAGCTGCGCGACGCCGGCTTCACCGTCGACCCGACGGTCGACCAGGCGTTCTCCGAGACCGCCGCCGCGGGCGCTGTGCTGGGCACCCACCCCGACGCGGGCACCCACCTGCTGGGTGGACGCAGCGTGCGACTGGTGATCTCTTCCGGCGCCGAGCGGTTCACCGTCCCGCAGGTCGCAGGCCGCGACTACGCCGAGGCCCAGCAGTCCTTCGCCGAGATACCGGTGCGGCTGGTCCGCCGCAACGCCGCCGACGGCACTGGCAAGCTCGCCCCCGGCAAGGTGATCCGGACCGAGCCCCAGCCGACCAGCAAGGTCAAGCGGGACTCGGTGGTCACCGTCTACGTCTCGACCGGGCCGCCGATCGTGCCAGTGCCCGACGTCCGCGACCAGAGCCAGGACCAGGCCAGCGCGACGCTCACCAAGGCCGGCTTCAAGCTCGCTCTCGGGCAGGAGCACTCCGACACTGTCCCGGCCGGCTCGGTGATCCGCCAGGACCCCTCGGCCAAGTCCTCGGTGGCGAAGTTCAGCACCGTCAACCTGGTCATCTCCCAGGGCCCGCGACTGGTCACGCTCCCCCAGATCCGCAACGGCACGCCGATCGCCGAGGCCCGCGGCCGGCTTGAGGCGCTGGGCCTGAAAGTGCGGGTCAAGCGGGCCTTCGGCGGGTTCCTCGGCACCGTGGTGGGCATGGACCCAGGCGCTGGAACCCAGGTGCGGCCCGGCGCCGAAGTGCTGCTGACGGTGGTCTGACCGCGATCTGACGAGCTCGGCAGGTGGCGAGGGCGCCGGCTCCCGCTGGCTGCGATTAGCCTCGAACGCATGGTGATAGTGATGACTGCTGCCGCGACGCAGGCCGACATCGAGGCCGTGGTCGCCCATATCGAGGTCCACGGCGGCCAGGCCTTCGTCAGCCGGGGGGTCACTCGCACGATCATCGGGGTGATCGGCGCCGAGGCGGTGCTGGAGACCATCGACGCGATGGGCCTGCCCGGGGTGGTCGACACCAAGCGGATCACCGCGCCCTACAAGCTGGTGGCGGCTGAGAACCACACCAAACGCAGCACCGTCCGGGTCGGCGGGGTGCCGATCGGGCCGGACACCTTCACCCTGATCGCCGGGCCCTGCGCGGTGGAGTCGGCCGAGCAGGCGATGGAGTCGGCTCTGCTGGCCAAGCGCGCCGGCGCCAGCCTGCTGCGCGGCGGCGCCTACAAACCGCGCAGCTCTCCCTACGCCTTCCAGGGCCTGGCCGGCGCCGGGCTCAAGATCCTGGCCGAAGTGCGGCAGGAGACCGGCCTGCCGTTCGTGACCGAAGTGCTGGACGTCAAGGATGTCGACCTGGTCGCCGAGTACGCCGACATGCTGCAGATCGGCACCCGCAACATGCAGAACTTCGGGCTGTTGCAGGCGGTGGGCAGCGTGGGCAAGCCGATCATGATCAAGCGCGGGCTGTCGGCCACCTATGAGGAGTGGCTGATGGCCGCCGAGTACGTCGCCCAGCGCGGCAACCTCGACATCGTGCTCTGCGAGCGGGGCATCCGATCCTTCGAGCCGACCATCCGCAACCTGCTCGACGTCTCCGCGGTGCCGATGATGCAACAGCTGTCGCACCTGCCGATCATCGTCGACCCCTCGCATGCAGCCGGCCGGCGAGACCTGGTGGTGCCGCTGGCCCGGGCCGGCATCGCGGCCGGCGCCGACGGCGTGATGGTCGACGTCCACCCGCACCCGGAGGTGGCGCTGGTGGACGGGCCGCAGGCGTTGCAGGGCGCGTCGCTGGACGAGCTGGCCCAGATCGTGCTGACCCTGCCCGCGCTGCTCGGCCGGACCTCGGCGGCCTACCAGGCCGGTTAGCCACCCGCGCTAGAGTCGAACCAGGCCCGAGCCAGCGGCCAGCTGCCGATCGCGAGGATCGGCCCTGCGTCTGGAGGCACCATGACCAACCCGCTCGAAGACCAGGTGTACGGCGACCCGCGCGTCGACGACGAGAACGCCGCGAAGAACGGCAACCCCGGCAAACCGCAGTCGGACTACCAGTTCGACGACGCCGAGCCGGAGATCGACCCGAGCGACTTCGAGGGCTCTGACCAGCCGGTCGTCCCCGGCACTGTGGTGTCGACCGACTCCGAGGGCAAGTCCGACTAAGCCCGCCGGACCGGGCTCAGCTGCTCGGGGTTCGGCTGCGCCGGATCGAGCCGGGCGCCGGCAGGCTGCCAGCCGGGCGGGCCGAACATGTGGCCGAGCTTGGCCTTCACCCCATGCGCGCGCCGGACGTCGCGGCCCATGTTCACGAACTCGCCGAACGCGACCTTGATCGGGTTGTAGGTGTCGATGTTCTTGGTCAGGCCGTAGGTCGGGCGGTGGGTCTCGGGCACGAAGCTGCCGAACATCCGGTCCCAGATGATCAGGATGCCGGCGTAGTTGACGTCGAGGTAGTCGGCGTCGCTGCCGTGGTGCACCCGGTGGTGCGACGGGGTGTTGAACACCGCCTCGAACCAGGCCGGCATCTTGCCGATCTTCTCGGTGTGCAGGAAGAACTGATAGGTCAGGCTCCAGGCCATCGCGGTGAAGATCATCCACGGCGCAAAGCCGAGCAGCGCCAGCGGCATCCAGAACGGCAGCAGGAGCATCGGCGTCCACTTCTGCCGCAGCGCGGTCGAGAAGTTGTAGTGCGTCGAGGAGTGGTGCACGATGTGGCCGGCCCAGAAGAACCGGATTCGGTGCGAGGCCCGGTGGAAGCCGTAGTAGACCAGGTCGTCGGCGAAGAACAGCAGCACCCAGGTCCACCAGTAGTGCGGGCTCAGCCGCAGCGGGGTCCACTCGTACAGGGCGGCGTAGACGACCAGCGCCACCAGCCGCCAGAACATGTTGACCACCGCGTAGCCGACGCCCATCGTCAGGCTGGTGCGGGTGTCGGCCGGGTCATAGCCGCGCACGACCTCGCCCGCTGCGCTCCGGCCGACGTCGAACTGGTCGTGGTGCAGGACGTGGATGGCGACGATCTCCAGGGCCAGGAACACCAGGAAAACCGGGATCGCGAACATCACCGGGTCGTGAATCTCCGTCAACGACATCGCGCCACTCCCCTCGCTCTCCGGTGCCGGCCCGCAGATCACGCTGGCCGCAGATCATCATGGCCTGCGAGTAAGCCGGCCTGAAACATCCCTGGCCTGAAAATAACCTAGAACGGCGGTTTATGCCCCGCCGAGGGTCTGCTTGAGCCTCAGGAGGCCGGCTTCGGTCAACTGGTCGTCGTGGATGCTGAGCGCCCAGTCCCAGCCATCGGCGGACCACCGGTGCTGAACCTCGGACCAGCCCAGGGGCCAGTCGTCCTCCGAACTGGGCCGGCGAGCCAGCGAACCTAGGTGGCTCTCGCCGATGCTGGCCTCGAACGAGCCGTCGGACTCGTGGACGTGGACGTGCACGCCCAGGTCCAGCTCCAGCCGGAGCGGCAGCGGCGCGACGTTGGCGCGGAACCACTCGGCCCGCTCGGCCTGCTCGGCCTGCCACTCCTGCTCCAGTTCGGCACGCTCGTCGGCCTCCGGGCGGACCGGCCCGTCCCAGGAGAACAACCGGTCATCGGCCTGCTCGCCGACGACGATCTCGGTCCACTCGTCCACCGCGCCGAACCCGTCGTTGCGCTGCTGCAGCACCAGGCCGGTCTCGGCGTCGACGACCAGCTGGATCGGGTACGGCTTGTGGGCCGGCGGCGCCAGCTCGACGGTGTAGGCCGGACGTCCCAGGAAGGTGGTCTCACCGATCGGCCCGGTCGGCCGGGTGAAGTCCTCGCCGGTGAACCCGTCGGCCTCCCGCCGGTGCAGCAAACCGGTGCCGTTGCCCTGGTAGACCACGACGCGGCTGGGCGACTCCACCGGCACCGGATCGTCACCGCGGAACCGCCAGCACAGCTCGTCGCCGACGATCAGGGTGGGCCGGCCGTCCGGATGCTCCAGCCGCACTCGTCGGCCCGAACGCCAGACTCGGGTCAGCACGGGCTCCTCGGGGATGTGCTCCTCCGGCGGTTCGACGCCGGCCTCGACGTCCACAGCCGCGGCGAACCCGGCGAACACCGGCACCGGATCGCCGGCGAACGCCGTCCATCCGAAGTAGTGCTGGGACTCATCGTCACCTTCCCGGCTGCTGATCATCCCGCGCACCGGAAGGTCGGGCCCGTCGACCATCAGCGTGAGCAGTCCCACCCATGAGATGGCGCCTGGTGTCGTCATGCCGGTGACCTTAACCGGCGAGCGGCCTCAGCTCGGCTCAGCTCAGCTCAGCAGGGTCAGATAACCCGCCGGGACGTGGCCGGTGAGCCACACGCCGTTGTCCGAGACGCTGAACAGGTGGCCGTCGCGATGCATGGCGCCGGCGGCGACCACCAGCACAGCGCACCGGCCGCGGCGGGCGCCGACCCGGCGGGCGGTCTCGACGTCGGGTGAGAGGTGCACGTCGTGCCTGCCACCGCGGTTGATCCCCTCAGCCAGGATCGACTCGACGTTGCGGCACGGCGTGCCGTGATAGAGCCGGTCCGGGGGCACCGCCGGCGGCAGGCCGAGATCCACGGCGACGGAATGACCCTGGTTGGCTCTGATCCGATCGGTGGCCGGATCCAGTGCGAAGCGCTGCTTGTCGCTTGCGGCCACCAACTGCCGCAATTGCTCGCGCGACAACCGGTAGCCGTGCTCCCGCAATGCCGTGAGCAGCGTGTCGACCTCGACCCAGCCGGCGGGATCGAGGGTGATGCCTACCGATGCGGGATCGTGCCGCAAGACGCGCGAGAGCAGCTTGGACGCCCGTACCGGATGCACCGTTACAGTCTGCTCCGGTCCGGTGCGACCGGAACCGTCACGCCGACGCCTCGGCCCGCTTGCCCTCCTGCACCGTCCAGGTGTTGCCGTCGGGGTCGCTGAAGAAGACGAACGAGCCGAACTCCCGACGCTCGGGGTCCAAGCCCGGCTTGAGGCCGCCCTCGTCGAAATGCGAGATCTCGCTGGCCTCGACGCCCCGAGCCGTCAGCTGCGCGTGCGCGGCCTCGATGTCAGAGACGACCAGTTGCAGGCCGCGCACCGAGCCCGGCGCCGCGTCACCGAGGCCGGTGCCGATCGTGACCGAGCAGGCTGATCCGGGCGGGGTCATCTGCACGACCCGGAAGTTCTCACCTGCCCGGTGGTCGACATCGAGGTTGAAGCCCAGCTTCTCGGTGTAGAACTCCTTGGCGCGGTCCACGTCTGACACCGGCACCACCACCACTTCAAGCTTCCAGTCCATCGTGCTGCTTCCCTTCTGTCGCGGGTCGGGGCTCATAGAAGCCGCCGTCCCCGTTCTCCTGCGCCTACCACCGGGGTGAACGCCGAAGGACGCGCAGCCTCATCGGCGCGGCGATGAACCCGTCCAGTCGTCTGGATGAGAACCCGGGATCAGCCTGCCAGCAGCGGGCCCAGCACCTCGATCGCCCGGTCGAGGCCGTCGTCGTCGATGTCAAGGTGGGTCACCAGGCGCAGCAAGCTCGGCCCGATCACCGAGACCACCACCCCCTGCTCCAGCGCGGCCCGTCCCACCGCCGGGGCGTCGGGCACCCGCAGGACCACGATGTTGGTCTCGGTCAGCTCCGGCTTCTGGCCCAGCGCCGCGGCCAACCGGGCCGCCCGGTCGTGATCCTCAGCAAGCCGTTCGATGTTGTGCCGCAGGGCGAAGAGGCCTCCGGCGGCCAGGATGCCGACCTGCCGCATGCCGCCGCCGTAACGCTTGCGCCAGGTGCGAGCCTCGGCGATCCGTTCGGCCGAAGCGACCAACACCGATCCCACCGGGGCGCCGAGCCCCTTGGACAGGCAGACCGACACGGTGTCGAAGCCGGCCGCCAGTTCCAGCAGCGGCACGCCCGAGGCGACGTGGGCGTTCCAGAGCCTGGCGCCGTCGAGGTGCAGACCCAGGCCGTGCGCCCGGCCGAGCTCCTGCACCGCCCGGACGGCCTCGATCGGCTGCACCGTGCCGCCGCCGAAGTTATGGGTGTTCTCCACCGCGATCGCAGTGGTCGAGACCTGGTGCCAGCCGGCGTTCGGGGTGATCACCGCGGCCACCGTGTCCGGGTCCAGCCGGCCGGCGGCAGCCTCCCAGGTGCGGGTGGTGATGCCGGAGAAGGCCGCCGCCGCCCCCATCTCGGCCCGGACCACGTGCGCGATCCGGTCACAGACCAGCTCTTCGCCCGGCTTGACGAGCAACCGCAGGGCCAGCTGATTGGCCAGCGAGCCGGTCGCCGTGAACAGGCCGGCCTCGTAGCCCAGCATGCGGGCCACCTCGGCCTCCAGGGCGTTGACCGTCGGGTCATCGCCGTAGACGTCGTCTCCGACCTCGGCCTCAGCCATCGCCCGCCGCATTCCCGCCGACGGCTTGGTGACCGTGTCACTGCGCAGATCCACCACGGCCGGCAGCGCGTTCACGCCGTTCCTCCTTCGGCGCCCTGGCGCTGCTGGCGATTGCGCCGGTCTGCGACCAGCCGCTCGGCGACCCGGAAGGCCAACTCCAGCGACTGCTCGATGTTGAGCCGGGGGTCACACGCCGTCTCATAGCGCCGGCCCAGATCCGCGGCGGTCAGCTCGGCGGTGCCGCCTATGCATTCGGTCACGTCATCGCCGGTCAGCTCGACGTGCAGGCCGCCGGGATGGGTCCCCAGCTGCTCGTGCACGTCGAAGAAGCCGTCGACCTCGTCGATGATCCGGTCCAGGTGCCGGGTCTTGACCCCTTCGGCGGTCTCCTCGGTGTTGCCGTGCATCGGGTCGCACTGCCAGACCACCAGGTGGCCGGTGGACTGGACCTTCTCGATGATCGGGGGCAGCGTGTCGCGCACGCGCTGGTTTCCCATCCGGCTGATCAGGGTCAACCGGCCGGGGACTCCATGGGGATCCAGCCGCTCCACCAGCTCCACGGCTGACTCGGGCGTCGTGCTCGGGCCCAACTTGACGCCGATCGGATTGGCGATCCGGGAGACGAAGTCCAGGTGCGCGCCGTCCATCTGGCGGGTGCGCTCGCCGACCCAGACGAAGTGGGCCGACAGGTCATAGGCGCGGTGGTTCTCGACCTTGGTCAGCGCGCGCTCGTACTCCAGGATCAGCGCCTCGTGGCTGGCGTAGAGCTCCACGCCCTCGAGCACCGCGTCGTGCACCCCGCAGGCCCGCATGAACCGGACGGCCCGGTCGATCTCGGCGGCCAGCTGCTCGTACCGGATGCCGGTCTCGGTGTTGCGGGCGAAGGCGGTGTTCCAGGCGTGCACCTTCTCCAGCGAGGCCAGCCCGCCGCCGGCGTAGGCCCGCAGCAGGTTCAGCGTCGAGGCGGCCGTCGAGTAGGCCCGCAGGATCCGGCGCGGATCGGGCGTACGGGCTGCCAGGTCGCCGCTCATCTCATTCACCATGTCGCCGCGGTAGGACGGCAGCCCGAAGGCGTCCAGGTCGGTCGAGCGCGGCTTGGCGTACTGGCCGGCCATCCGGCCCACCTTCACCACCGGCATCGAGGCGCCGTAGGTGAGCACCACCGCCATCTGCAGCAGCACCCGGACCTTGCCGGCGATGTCGGCCTGCGACGAGGTCGCAAACGTCTCGGCGCAGTCACCGCCCTGCAGCAGGAACGCCTCACCTCGCGCGACCTGCGCCAGCCGGGAGGTCAGCGCGTCGATCTCGTCTGCCACCACCAGCGGCGGCAGTTGGGACAGGTGGTCGGCCACCTCGCGAAGCGCTGCCTGATCGGGCCAGTTCGGCTGCTGCGCGGCGGTCAGCTCGCGCCAGGCGTCTAATCCCAGGTCGGCGTCGGCGGACTCGACGGTTGAGGTCACGGTCAAACACTACCTAGTTCGCAGGGGTGGCAAGACGCCTCGGTTGGTGAGGCCGGCCTCGACCGGGTCAGCCGAAGAACACTTCTGCTTCGGAGTAAAACTCATTCGGGACCGTTTTCAGGGTCTTCGTGGCCTCTGCCAAGGGCACCCGGACGATCTCGGTGCCGCTGAGCGCCACCATCTTGCCCCAGTCACCGGCGTGCGCCGCGTCGATGGCGTGCAGGCCGAACCGGGTGGCCAGCACCCGGTCGAAGGCGGTCGGGGTGCCGCCGCGCTGGATGTGGCCCAGCACCGTGGTCCGGGCCTCCTTGCCGGTGCGGCGCTCGATCTCCGAGGCCAGCCAGTCGCCGATGCCGCCGAGCCGGGCGTGGCCGAAGGCGTCGACCTCCTTCTCCAGGGTGCGCATCTCACCCTCCAAGGGCATCGCGCCCTCGGCGATCACGACGATCGGGGCGTAGTGAGACTCGAATCGGCTTTCCACATAAGCGCACACCCGCTCGATCGAGAAGCGCTGCTCGGGGATCAGGATCACGTTGGCGCCCCCGGCAATGCCTGCGTGCAGGGCGATCCAGCCGGCGTGCCGGCCCATCACCTCCACGATGAGTGCCCGGTGATGTGACTCAGCGGTGGTGTGCAGCCGGTCGATGGCCTCCATCGCGATGTTCACCGCGGTGTCGAAGCCGAAGGTGTAGTCGGTGGCGTTGAGGTCGTTGTCGATGGTCTTGGGCACGCCGATGACGTTCACGCCGTGCTCGTGCAGCTGGGTGGCCACTCCCAAGGTGTCCTCGCCGCCGATCGCGATCAGGGCGTCGACGCCGAAGCTGTGCAGGTTCTCGCGGATCTTCTCCACCCCGCCGTCGATCTTGAACGGGTTGGTCCGCGAGGACCCCAGGATGGTGCCGCCACGCGGCAGGATGCCGCGGACCTCAGTGATGCCCAACGGCATGGTCAGGCCCTCCAGCGGGCCCTTCCAGCCGTCGCGGAACCCGACGAACTCGTAGCCGAACACCCCGGCCCCTTTGCGCACCACGGCCCGGATCACGGCGTTCAGGCCGGGGCAGTCTCCCCCGCCGGTCAATACACCGATGCGCATCTGTGCGGTCCTTTCCTGGCGGCTGACAAGCGACTGCGGAGCGACTTCGTGGAGTCGGCTGGCGGGCGGGCGGATCGACGGCGCTGTCGGGATTTCGAGCTTAGCGACCGCCGGCGGCGCCCGGCGCGACGGCGCCGGTGATCAGCTTCCAGCGGGCCAGGTTGTGCCGGGCGTCAGCCAGCGCGTCGTGGACGTCGGCGCCGGCGCCGGGCAACGGCGGTGACCCCGCCGCCTCCCAGAGCTGGCGCAGCTCGTGGGTGAACCGGGGGATCTGGCGGGGCAGCGCGCGCATGTCGCCCCATAGCTGGGCAAGCGCGACGTGGTCGTAGCTGGCCATCCACGCCCACAGCTCGATCGGCTCGCCCGGCTCGGTCAGGTAGGCCAGCAGGTCATCGCGGATGCGCGTCCGGGACCGCCAGGCCGGGTCAGCGGGCGAGGGCAGCTGGTTGAGCACGTGCTTGCGCACCCAGTCGATCGCCCGGTCGGGGTCGAACTCGGTCGAGACGGCGTAGAACTCCCGGCCATTCTCGTCGACGAATCCGATCGACACCAGCGAGATCGTCCGGCCGTCCTCGATGAACTCGCAGTCGTAGAAGTAGCGCACGTGGTCGCCGGCTCGCCTCAGCCGGCTCGCTCGACCGGCAACCGGTCATCGGAGGTGCTGCCGACCGCGTCGGGGTGGGCTAGGCCCTTCTTGGCGCCGAATCCGAGGTTGGCGCCTGTCTGCAGCTTCACCTTGCTCGCGTAGGTGTCGACGTACTCCTGGCCCGACAGCTGCATCAGCTCATAGAGGATCTCGTCGGTCATCGACCGTTCGACGAACCGGTCACCGGCCAGCCCCTCATAACGTGAGAAGTCCAGCGGCTTGCCGAACCGGACCCCGGGCCGCGGGCGCAGGTGCGGCAGCTTGCGTCCGGTCGGCATCATCTTCTCGGTGTCGATCATGGCCACCGGGATCACCGGCACGCCCGCTTCCAGGGCCATCCGGGCGACCCCGGTCTTGCCCTTGTACAGCCGGCCGTCCGGTGACCGGGTGCCCTCGGGGTAGATGCCGAGCAGCTCGCCTCTGCGCAGGATCCGGACGCCGGCGGTCAGCGCCCCCCTGGCGGCGTCGGCGTCGTCCCGGTCGATGGGCACCTGGCCGGCGGCGGCGAAGAACATCGCGGTCAGCCGGCCCTTGAGCCCGGGGGTGGTGAAGTACTCCGCCTTGGCCAGAAAGGTGACCCGCCGCTTGACTACCAGCGGCATGAAGAACGAGTCGCAGAACGACAGGTGGTTGCTGGCCAGGATCGCGCCGCCGGTCTCCGGCACGTTCTCAGCGCCCTCGACGTAGGGTCGCCAGATCGTCCGCAGCCATGGACCGAGCGCGACGTTCTTCAGAAACCAGTACAGCACTCAGCACCTCCAGCGCAGATCACCGAACCGATCGGGTGTTCTGACCTTAGTCCGGCCGACAGGCGGGCGACAATCAAGCGCCAGCGCGTCGGGAGGAGCAGGCGAGGACTCGCCAGGACGGACCCGTCACGGCATGATGAGAGCCAGCTATCGCGCAGAAGGAGATCACGCGTGCCGATCCTCGCAGGAGCCGAGCCGTTCGCAGTCGACGGCGACGGCGCCGCCGGCCGGACCGGAGTGCTGATCAGCCACGGTTTCACGGGCACGCCCCAGAGCATGCGGCCCTGGGCCGAGCATCTGGCAGCGCAGGGCTATTCGGTGCGTTTGCCGCGCCTGCCGGGGCACGGCACCACCTGGCAGGAGCTGAACGCCACCCCCTGGACCGACTGGTACGCCGAGATCCGACGCGGCTACGACGAGCTCGCCGCCCGCTGCGACACCGTGTTCGCCTGCGGGCTGTCGATGGGCGGCAGCCTGGTCACCCGGCTCGCCGAGGACCTCGCCGGCCAGCCGTCGAGCAAGCTGGGCGGGCTGGTGCTGGTCAACGTGGCCTACGGCACCATGCGCAAGGACGCGGCTCTGGCCAAGTACGTGGCCCGGGCGCTCCCCTCGCGCCCGGGCATCGGCAGCGACATCAAGAAGGCCGGTGTCACCGAGCTCGCCTATGACCGCACGCCGCTGCGGGCTTTCGTCTCGATGCAGGCGATGTGGCGGCTGGTGATCGCCGACCTGGCAAAGATCACCGTGCCGATCCTGTACTTCCACTCCGCCGAGGACCACGTGGTCGACGCGCTGTCGGGCAAGTTGCTGCACGACGGCGCCACCTCCACCACCGTGCGCGAGGTCAGCCTGCCCGACAGCTACCACGTGGCGACCCTCGACAACGACGCCGAGCTGATCTTCACCGGCAGCGTCGACTTCATCTCCCAGCACACCCGCACCGGCGTCGGTGACTAGTGAGCTCACCCGCCTCGCACCGGGGCCGCCGAGACAACGGCCTGGACTCGGACAAGTTCTCCCCGGTGGCCGACGTCGACCCGCGACTGGCCGACCACCTGCTCGACGTGCTCGGCCTGCGCGACGTGCCCGCCTACGTCGAGCCGACGCCGACCAGTGACCCGGTGACCGCCGACCGGCTGTACGTGGCCGCCGACCAGACGTCCGAGGCCCGCCAGGTGCTGACCGAGATCGCCTCCGAACTGGGAATCGAGGTGGCCCAGCACCGCTATCGCGACCGCGAGGAGCCGCCGCCGGACCCGCTGGCCGGCATCGACACCGACGCCGAGTTCGCCAAGATCATCGCCGAGCTGCAGGAGATGGACCGGCCCTCCGCCGGCCCGCCGAGCCCGCCGCCGGTCCGGCGGCTGGAGACCGCTCGACGCGACCCGCTGGACGAGGTGGAGCACTTCGTGCCGCCACCGGCGCCGCCGCTGCCCCGGCCCGCGCTGCCCACCGCCATGGCGGTGCTGATCGTCCTGCTGGGCATCCTGGTCCTGGGCTTCGGCTACTCGCTGGGGCTGCCGGCGGACCTGCCGTTGCCGCTCGGAGTGGTGCTGGTGCTGTTCGGCTCGGGGTTGCTGGTGCTGCGGCTGCGCCCGGAGCCGCGAGATGACTCCGACGGCGACGGAGCGGTCATCTGAAGCTGCCGGCCGGTGTTCTCCTGCCCGTCACCTCACGGTGGCAGGCAGGACATCGTGATCGAGCAGGGTGGCGCCTGGAGGTAGTCGAACATGAGAACTGGACAAGAAGTGGTGTTCGGGTTGTGGTGCAAGCTCACCTGCAACGACCCGCTTGAGTTCGGGGTCGACGAGCGCGAGGCGTTCCTGGCACGGCCCCAGGTCGATGAGCTGTCCCGCACTCCGTACGCGGTGTTGTTGAACGCCGGCCTCACCACGGTCAAGCGCGACTCGTTGCCACTGGAACGCTGGCTCGTCGCCGCCCGCGCCGCCCGCCGGCTGAGCGCGTAGCCGCGGCTGCTCGGGCCCTAGGCTGCTGGTATGAGCAGCCGGTCGCAGCCAGCTGCCAGCGCTGCCCTGGCGCGCCTGGTCCAGCGCATCGAGGCTGCCGAACCCAGATGCGGCCGGGTCCGGGTGGTGGCCGTGGACGGCGGCGCCGCGGCCGGCAAGTCCAGCCTGGCCACCGCCCTGGCCGACCGGCTGCCCGGCAGCGCGGTGCTGTCCACCGACGCGCTGCTTGACGGCTGGGCCGGGCAGTTCGGTTTCTGGCCCCGGCTGCGCGAAAACGTCCTGGCGCCGCTGGCAGCCGGCCGGCCGGGCAGTTACCGGCGTTATGACTGGCACGCCCGGCGCTTCGCCGAGGCGGTCGAGGTGCCCGTTCCCCGGGTTCTGCTGGTGGAAGGGGTGTCGGCCATCACCGCGTGCGCGGACCGGCTCTCGGTGGCGATCTTCCTCGACGTCGCCCGCGACGAGCGCGAACGCCGGTGGGTCGAGCGGGACGGCCCGATGCAGGCCCCCTGGCGGGACTGGCTGGACAACGAGGACCGGTACTTCAGCGAGCACCCGCCACCACCGGGCGCCGTGCTGCTGCCGGCCGAGGCGCTGCTGCTAGGCGAGGCGCTGCCGCGAGGCGAGGTGCTGCCGCCGGGCGACGCGCTCCCCGGCGTGGGCTGAGCGGCGCCGGGCAGTAGCCTCGGACAGATGTCTGACCAGCCTCAGCGCCCCACCCCGCCCGTCGCAGCGATCAAGCCGATCGAGCGGGTGCACCACGGTGATGCCTTCCTCGACGAGTACGAGTGGCTGCGGGACAAGGCCGACCCTGAGGTGATTGGCTACCTCGAGGCCGAGAACGCCTACACCGAGGCCAGCACCGCGCGGTTGGAGCCGTTGCGGCAACGGATCTTCGACGAGATCTCGACCCGCACGAGGCAGACCGACCTCTCGGTCCCGGCCCGGCGGGGCGGCTACTGGTACTACAGCCGGACTGTCGAGGGCCAGCAGTACCCGATCCACTGCCGGCTGCCCGCGGTCGGCGACGCGCCGCCGGTCATCGACGGCGGCGACGCGGACAGCGGCCAGCCCTCGGCCGAGCCGGTGGCGGCCGACGGCGAGCAGGTGTTGCTGGACGGCAACGAGATCGCTGCCGGCTCGGGGTTCTTCGCGCTGGGCACCGTCGACGTCTCTCCGGACGGCAACCTGCTGGCCTACTCCGTGGATCTGACCGGCGACGAGCGTTTCACCCTGCGCATCAAGGACCTGCGCACCGGTGAGGACCTGCCCGACACCGTCACCGGAGCCTTCTACTCCTCGGCCTGGGCCGCTGACGGCAGCGCCGTCTTCTACCTCACCGTCGATGACTCCTGGCGCCCGAACCAGGTCTGGCGGCACACCGTGGGCGCGGACTCGACCGAGGACGTGGTCGTTCACACCGAGGACGACGAGCGGTTCTGGGTCAGCGTCGACCTCACCCGCAACCAGCGGGCCATCCAGATCTCGATCGGCAGCAAACTCACCACCGAGGTGTGGCTGCTGGACGCGCACGCCCCGCAGTCGGCGCCGGTGCTCGTCGCGCCGCGCGTGGAGGGCGTGGAGTACCAGGTCGAGCACGCCGGTGATCAGCTGCTGATCACGCACAACACCAACGAGCCGAACTTCGAGCTGAGCGTGGTCGCAGCCCAGGACCCGGGCGCGAAGAATTGGCAGACGCTGGTCCCGGGCTCAGCCGAGCGCCGGCTGCTCTCAGTGGACGCCTTCGCCGGGCACGCGGTGCTGTACCTGCGCAGCGACGGCCTGACCAATCTCGCCGTGCTGCCCCGGCGGGGCGACAGCTTCGGCCAGCCCGAGCCGATCGAGTTCGAGGAGCCGCTCTACAGCGTGGTCCCGGGGTCCAACCGGGACTGGAACGCCACCAGCTACCGGCTGACCTACCGCTCGATGGTCACCCCCGACACCGTCTATGACTACGACCTGCCCTCGCGCGAGCTGCTGCTGCGCAAACGCCAATCGGTGCTGGGCGGCATCGATGTGAGCGACTACCGGCAGAGCCGGGAGTGGGCCCGGGCAGCCGACGGCACGATGGTGCCGCTGTCGGTGGTGCGCCGGGCCGACGTCGCGCTGGACGGCGACGCCCCGGTGGTGCTCTACGGCTACGGCGCCTACGAGGTCTCGATCGACCCGACCTTCTCGATCCCTCGGCTGTCGTTGCTGGACCGGGGCGTGGTCTTCGTCATCGCGCACGTGCGCGGCGGCGGGGAGCTGGGCCGGCACTGGTATGACCAGGGCAAGATGCTGGCCAAGCGCAACACCTTCACCGACTTCGTGGCCGCCGCCGAGCACCTGGTGGGCGCCGGGTGGACCCGTCCCGAGCGCATCGTGGCCCAGGGCGGCAGCGCCGGCGGCCTGCTGATGGGCGCGGTCGCCAACCTGGCGCCGCGGGCCTTCGGCGGCATCGTGGCGCAGGTGCCCTTCGTCGACGCGCTGACCACGATCCTGGACCCGTCGCTGCCTCTGACGGTGATCGAGTGGGAGGAGTGGGGCAACCCGCTGGCCGATCCAGAGGCCTATGCCTACATGAAGTCCTACACGCCGTATGAGAACGTCGAAGCCAAGGACTACCCGGCGATCCTCGCGGTGTGCGGCCTCAACGACGCCAGGGTGCTCTACGTCGAGCCGGCCAAGTGGGTCGCCAAGCTACGGGCCACCGCCACCGGCTCGGCGCGGTTCCTGCTCAAGACCGAGATGGAGGCAGGTCACGGCGGCCGCAGCGGCCGCTACGACGCCTGGCAGGAGATCGCGTTCACGTTGGCCTGGACGCTGGACACCCTCGGCGTCGCCTGGGAGTCAGAGGGCGCCGACGCCGACGCCGTTCCCAGTCTCGGTGTCAACGTCGGGGAGTAGGTACTCGACCACCAGCGGCCGGTGATCGGAGGCGATCCGGATGTCGGCGGAGTCGAGGACCTCGGCCTTGACCGGGCGCAGCCGCGGGTCTGCGAAGACCCCGTCGATCCGGCGGACCGGGTCGGCGGTGGAGTAGGTGAAGCCGTCGCCGGAGCCGACCGCCGCGAAGGCGTCGGCTCCGAAGCGCAGCATCCGCTGCCAGGTGGCTGAGCCAGGCGCCGCGTTGAGGTCTCCCCCGACGATCAGCGGCGCGTTGTCGGCAAGGTTGCGTTCGGCGAACTCGGCCAGCTCGTCCAGATGCCGCAGCCGGGGCGCCTCGATCAGGTCCAGGTGGGTGCCGGCGATCGCGAACGGTGAGCCGGCCAGCTTCAGAACGGCCAGGGCGCAGCCGCGGTGGTGCAGGCGCCGGTCGGTGGTGAAGCCGAGCTCGTGGCGGCTGGTGACTTCGACCGCGAGCGAGGACAGCACCAGGTTCGCGCCGCTCGCCCGGCCGCCGGTGACCCCGACCATGCCGGCCCGGCGGGCCAGCGCGGCGCACTTGGACCGCCAGCGAAGGAACCGCGGGGCTTCCTGGATGATCGCCACGTCGGGGGCGATCTCACGCATCACCCGGCCGAGTGCGTCGACGTCATCGCGCATGGAACGGACGTTGTAGGACAGGACTCGCAGCACAGTCACGCCGCCCATCCTGGCAGGTCCTGCCATCGCCGTCCCCATCCCCTCAGCCACCGGGGGACAGCCGCGCATCTGATATTTAACTTGACGGCTAATTATTAGAAGAATACCGTCCGGATGGTTCTTACACTCGCCTTATGCCCTCCCTGACCTGAGATCACGTCAGATCTTCCAGGACCGCTCTGGGCGTCGGTCGAACGTCGATTTCGCTACCGGCCTGTTCAGCGCTGCATTGGAGTGATCTTGTGACCTTTTCACCGTTACCGCTCGGGCATGTGAAGTTGGCTCTGACGGTGCTGCTTGCCACCTCTGGCCTCTCCGTGGTCCAGCTGGAGAGGTCAACCCCCGCCCTGGGCGCCCCGGTTGTGAGCGGGCCCCGCGCGGATGCCCCCAGTGCCGCCAGCCAGGACGTGGCTCTGCAGATCGCGCAGATGTACGGGCACGACGTGCAGGTGTCGTCACAGACCACAGAAGTGACCGAGGTAGTGGCACAACCGGACGGGTCATTGCGGTCGAAGACCTTCGCCGAGCCGGTGCGGGTGGCTCGCGGCACGGGCTGGACGCCGGTTGACGACACGGTGTCCTTCACCGCCGACGGGACGGTCCAACCGGCGGCGACCGAGGTTCGCATGAAGTTCTCCGGCGGTGGGACGGGGCCGTTGGCGTCGGTGCAGGCAGCCTCGGGGCAATGGCTGTCGGTGTACTGGCCCGAGGGCCCGCTGCCGGTGCCGACGCTGCAAGGTGACGCGGCGGTGTACGCCGATGTCCTGCCAGGGGTAGACCTTCGGGTAGCGGCAGGCACCTCGGGATTCTCTGAGGTGCTGGTGATCAAGACTGCCGCCGCGGCGGCCCAGCCGGAACTGCGCAGCGTCAGGTTCTCGGTCGATGACGGCTCGTTGACCTCGACCCCCGACGGTGACGGCGGGTTGCAGAGCACCTCCTCAGACGGAACGGTCCAACTCCGAGAAGGGCAGCCCACTTGGTGGGATTCGGCCGGCACAGGCGCTGACGCGACCGGTCCGGCCGACAACGGGGTGCCGCGACCGTTGCTGACAGCGACCTCAACGGCGAACTCGGTGACTATCGACGCCAGCGCGGTGGCTGACACCGAGGCGGCGGTGTACCCGGTGTTCGTCGATCCTTCCTGGTCCGGCGGAACCCGGCATGCCTGGACGTTCACCGACAACGCTTACCCGACGACGAATTACCTCAACGGCGCCGGAGCCAGCGACGCCTACGCTCATTCCGGCTTTGTGGACGCGGCATGGTCCGACGACGGTCGTAGCCATCTGACTCGCGCCTACTTCGGAATGAACATCGGTGGGATGGCCGGCAAGCACATCATCTCGGCGCAGTTCAATGCCAAGCTGAGGTACTCCTCGTCCTGCACCGCAACCGATGTCGCATTGCGCACCGCGAACTCCCTGATCAGCTCCAGCACGACCTGGAACTCCCAACCGGTGCTGGGCACCCTGCAGGACACCAAGGCCGGCGCCTGGCAGCCGGGGTGTCAAAACGGTGGCTCGACCGGCTTGGCGATGGGCTTCAACGCCACCCAGGTCGCGACGAATGCCGCTGCCGCGGGCTTCGCGGTGGTCACGTTGGCCCTGGTCTCGACGAATGAGTCCAACCGCCTGACCTGGAAGAAGTTTTACAACAACCCGTTTCTGGCGGTGACGTACAACTCGATCCCGACCGCGCCGGCGTACCGTTCGGTCAGGCCCTGCTACGCGCAGTGCGGCTTGCCGACCACGACGTCGGTCATCACTCCGACGCTCACGGCCCAGTCTCGCGACTCCGACGGCGGAAACCTTCGCTACTCCTTCGAGGTCTGGGCGTCCTGGTCAGACACCCCAGCCGTCCGGGTCCAGGCTTACCAGACGCCGGCGATCGCACAGAACACCCTGAGCCACTGGATCGTGTCGAACACACCGCCGGCCGGGCAATCCAAGCTTGTGGACGGCCATTACGAGTACCGGGTCCGGGCCTTCGACGGCACGGACTACAGCGCGTGGTCCGGCGGTTGGATCCAGTTCGCGGTCGACACAAGCAAGCCTGGCCCGCCGACCGTGACGATCAGCGGAGCGACCAGCGATCCGAACACCGAGCCGGCGAGCGTCGTGGGCACGGTCGGAGCTCCGATCACCGTGGGATTCGGGACGAGCGAGGATGCGTCCCTGACGCAGATCGCGTACTCCCTCTACGACAAGATCCCGGTTTACTCCACCCCGCCGGCATGTGGCAGCGAGGTCGACGCGGTGATCGTGCTGTGTCGCAGTGGTGGTGTCTTCCCTGCCCAGACGATCGCGGCTCCGGACACCTCCTCCACCTTGTACCTGATGGGTTGGGACTCCGCGGGTAATCGGAGCGCGACCGGCAGCCAGGCAATCCTGGTCAATGAAGATGTGAGCGGGGCGCAGGCGGCTCACACCTGGCGGATCGACTCGGCGGTGATCGGGTCCATCCCTGACCTGGCCTCATCGGGTCCCTCCTTGTCCGAAGGGGCCGGAGTCACCCGAGGCGCCGACGCGCCAAACCCATCGGTCACCAGCGTCGATGACGACACCGGCGAGACGATCGCGCAGCCGCAGGATGTCTCGGTCTTCACCGGCGCCGGCGCGCTGAAGACCACTGCCACGGGTGCGGCCAGCGTGCTGGGAACCGCAGGCATGGCCAGCAGTTTCACCTTCACCGCGTGGGTGAAACCGACCGCGGCTGCCGCGACGAGTCCGACAGCCACGGCCGGCTATGCCGTGGCAGCCGTCGAGGGATCCTCGGTCAGCGGGTTCTTCATCGACGTGTATCGCAATCAATGGCGTTTCTGCATGCCGAGTACTCAGAACTCCACGTTCGACGGCGTGTGCGCCGTGGTGACCGGTGTGGTGCTGGATTGGAACTTCGTCGCCGCCCAGTGGGATGCGGTGAACAAGCAATTGCGGTTCAGCGTCGGCACGCCGAGCGGGTCGAGCGCGATAGTGAAGTCGCATCCGGTCACCGCCGCCGCGAGCGGGGTTTTCGATGTCGGCGTGCGCAATCAGCCGGGACAGCTGTACCCCTGGGTGGGAAGGGTCTTCGCGCCAACGCTCATGCAGGCGATCGCATCGAGCAACCAGCTCACCGCTCTATGGCAGTACGCCACACCCGCTCAGCTGTGACCGGCCTGCTGTCACTCATCACCGTTTGGAGTATCGGAATGCCTTTCCGCTTCGCTGGCTCTCACCGTGGCGCGCACGGCTCGATAGCGCTTGTCGCGGCAACGGTGTTGACAGCTGCCACCTTGATGCCGCCGGCGACCGTGGCCGCGGCTCCGGGGCAGGGCTCGAGCCCGGTTGCCGGCTCTGCCGCCGCGCGCGCCCTGTCGCCGGTCACAGCCGCTGTGGCAGCTCCGCTCAACGATCCGACGCCAGCCTCGTCACGCTCGGTCAACGCACCCGCGGTGGTGCTCACCGGCTCGCGTTCGGTCAGCCTGGCCCACGCGGGCATCGGTCAGTGGATACCGACCGGGCTCGCGGGTGTGACGGTGGCCCGGCGTACGGCCTCATCGGCTGCCAGCGCGAGGGTGGCGGTGCTGAGCGCGGCAGAGCGGCGGGCTCGGGGCTTCGCCGGCCCGGCGTTCCGGCTCACCCGCACCGACGGCAGGGCAGGCGCTCCCGCTCTTGACGTCAAGGTCGATGAGCTGACCTTGAACGCGCAGTTCGGCGCCAACTACGCCAGCCGTGTGCACTGGGTCCAGCGGCCCGACACCGCAAGCGCCACCCGGCCGGGGCGGCCAACGTCGGCTGCGGTGTCCCAACCCTCGGCGCTCATGGTCGCCGCCTCCACACCGGCGGCAGCCAACGGCACCGGCACCTTCGGGGCCACCTCGCTGTCACCGTCAGCTTCCTGGCAGGTCTCGGCCCAGACCGGCTCCTTCGCCTGGAACTATCCGTTGCGGACTCCGCCCGCCGCCGGCGGCCTGCAACCAGGTCTGGCTCTGTCCTATGACTCCGGAAAGGTGGACGGCGCGACCGGCGTCACGAACAACCAGCCCTCAGCCGTGGGAGAGGGGTGGAACCTGTCCGGGGCGGGCTTCATCGAGCGCTCCTACCAGCCCTGCGCCATCGACGGCGTGGCAGCCTCGGCAGACCTGTGCTGGAAGTCCGACAACGCCTCCATCTCATTCGGCGGGCACTCCGGTCGCCTGGTCAAGGACAGCTCGAACGTGTGGCACATCGACGGCGACGACGGTTCCAGGATCCAGAAGGTGACCGGCGCCGTCAACGGCGACGCGGGCACCGCCGGAACTGAGGGCAGCGCGGGTGAGCACTGGAAGCTGACGACCACCGACGGCACCCAGTACTTCTTCGGGCTCAATCGCCTCCCGGGCTGGGTCAGCGGCAATGCTCAGACCCAGTCGGCCTGGACGGTCCCGGTGTTCGGCAACAACTCAGGTGAGCCCTGCTACAACGCCACATTCGCCAGCGCCTCCTGCCTGCAGGCATGGCGATGGAATTTGGACTACGTCGTCACTGCGCACGGCGCCTCGAAGGCGTACTACTACGCACCCGAAGCCAATCAATACCTGCGCAACAACACCACCGCCGTCAGCTACACCCGCGGCGGGCAGCTGAGCCGCGTCGACTACGGCACCACCGGCGGCAGCGGGCTGAGCACGCCGGCCCCGGCCCGGCTGCTGCTGGACAACGTCGACCGCTGCAGCGACACCGCCGTGGCCTGTGACGCCGCCCATGCCTCCAACGCCCCCGACGTGCCGTGGGACCAAGCCTGCACCAGCGCCGCGACCTGCGTCGGCCACCCGTCGCCGACCTTCTTCACCCAGAAGATGATCAGCAAGATCCACGCTCAGACCGCCGTCGGGTCCGTCTACTCCGACGTCGACCTGTGGACGCTGACTCATAGCTTCCCGTCACCCGGCGACAACACCTCACCCGCGCTGTGGCTGACCCAGATCGGCCACTCCGGCGCCGCCACGACCACTGCGGTGCCCCCCGTCGTCTTCACCGGCACGTCGATGCAGAACCGGGTGTTAGCGGTGGATGGATCGGCGCTGCAGTGGAAGCACCGGATCTCCTCCCTCAAGATCGAGACCGGAGCCAGCATCGCGGTCGGCTACTCGGCCCAGTCATGCAATCCAGCCGCTTTGCCGACGCCGGAATCAAACACCCAGCGGTGCTTTCCGCAATGGTGGGCGCCGGCCGGGCAGAACCCGAAGCTGGACTGGTTCAACAAGTACGTCGTGACCCAGGTGTCCAGCGATTCCCGCACCGGTGGCACTCAAGCCACCGACGACACCTACTACGACTATGTCGGCGCCCCGGCATGGCGATATGACAAGTCCCCCTTCATCGAGGCTGCCAAGCGAACCTGGTCCCAGTACGCCGGCTACTCAAAGATTCGCATCCGCCATGGCACTGACAGCTCACCGTCATCCCAGGAGACCAGCACCTACACCTACTACCAGGGCATGAACGGTGACCGGCTCAACTCCGCAGGCGGCGCCAAGGCCGTCACCGTCACCGCCTCCGACGGCTCGGCGGTAGCCGACTCGCTGTGGTTGGCAGGCCGAGTCCGCGAGGCCGTGGTCAGCAACGGCAACACCGGCCCGCGCTCGGCGCCGGCGCCAGGCCCACGGGTGTCCAACACCATCACCACGCCGTGGGCCCTTCAAACCGCGACCGACGGCACCTACACCGCCTACCTCAGCGCTGGCGCCGACACGGTCACCAGGACGGCGCTGTCCGCGGGCGGGGACCGCACCACCCAGACCGTCATCACGCGTGACAGCCACGGCCGGGCCACCGCCGTCAACGACAGGGGCGACACCGCCACCACGGCCGACGACCGGTGCACCACCACCAGCTACGCCGACAACACCGCCAGCTGGATGCTCAACTTTCCCAGCGAGGTCAACGTCATCGGCAAGGCGTGCGGCGCGGCCCTGACCTACCCGGCCGACGCGATCAGCGCCACCCGCAGTTACTACGACGGCAGCAGCACCCTCGGCGCGGCGCCGACGGTCGGCAACGGCACCCGGGTCGATGTGGTCAAGGGCTACACCTCCACCACCGCCGCCAGCGCCCAGTGGCAGACGACGCTCACCAGCACCTTCGACAGCCTCGGCCGAACCCTGACCTCGACCGACCCTCGGCTCAGCCCGGCCCGGACCACCACGGCCGCCTACCTGCCCACCGGCACCGGCCTGAGCACCCAGGTCACCACCACGAACCCACTCGGCTGGAGCGTCGTCACCGTCCTGGACCCGCGATGGGGCGTGCCCACCAAGGTCACCGACCAGAACAACCACGTCACCGAGGCGACCTATGACCCGTTCGGCCGGCGGCTTCAGATCTGGTCGCCGCAACGGCCGCGGGCCACCAACCCGACGCCCTCGCAGTCCTACGCCTACACCGTCTCCGCGACGGCGCCCACGACCGTGGCGACGACCAGCCTCACCCCCTCCGGCGGGGTCATCACCGGCTACGCCCTCTACGACGGGCTGCTGCGGCCTCGCCAAACCCAGGCGCCGGCCAACGGCGGCGGCATCGTGGTCAGCGACACCCTCTACGACGGCGCCGGGCGCATCGTGACCACCAACTCGCCCTACTACACCCCCGGCGCCCCCGGCGCGGGGCTGATCACGCCGGTCACGTCCGTTCCCGGGCAGACGGTCACCGGCTACGACGGCGCCGGACGCACCAGCCACACCGCCCAGTGGATCAACAACAGTGAGGCGTGGCGCACCAGCTACAGCTACGGCGGTGACCGCGTCGACGTCACCCCGCCCGACGGCGCGACCGCGACCACCACCACCGTCGACGCCCGCGGCAACACGACGTCGCTGGCTCAGTACCACGCAGCCACCCCCACCGGCACCGCCGACGTCACCCACTACAGCCACTACCCGGCCGGTCAGCTGAAATCGATGACCGATCCCGCCGGCAATGCCTGGACGTGGAAGTACGACGTGCTCGGGCAGCTGACCAGCGCCCACGACCCGGACAAGGGCGACAGCGTCACCAGCTATGACGCCGGGGGCAACCTCAGCAGCTCCACCGACGCCAACGGCGACACCCTCGCCTACACCTATGACACGCTCAACCGAAAGACCGGCGAGTACGCCGGCTCGACCGCCGGCGCCCAGTTGGCCGGCTGGACCTATGACACCCTGGCCAGCAGCGTCAGCAAGGGCCAGCCCGTCAGCGCCACTCGCTACCTGGGCGGGATCGCGTTCGCGACCGCCACCGTCAACAATTACGACGCCGCCGACCGGGTGACCTCCCAGAAGATGGTCATCAGCAGCGGTGTCATGGCCGGCAGCTACTTCACCACCATGGGATACACCGCCGACGGCCAGCTCGCCTCCATCGGCCACAACGCCTACGCCGGCCTCAGCGGTGACGGGGTGAGCTACTCCTACGACAACCTCGGCAATCCCAGTGGCGCGATCGGCACCGGCGTCGTCAACTATGTCGGCTCCACCACGTACTCGGCCATCGGCGAGGTGACCGAGTACCAAGCCGCGATCGGCGCCAAGTCCTACGCGCGCGCCTTCACCCACCAGGACGGCACCGGCCGGCTGCTCACCGACACCACGACCACCAACATCCCCGGCAACCCGGCCGCCGCCGTGCACAGCTACAGCTACAGCGACGCGGGCCTGGTGACCCGAGACCAGAACGCGGTCACCGCTATCGGCGCCGACACCCAGTGCTTCGGCTATGACCACCGGCAACAGCTGACCGCGGCCTGGACGCCCAGCTCTGCCGACTGCGCCGCGCCGGCCAGCAGCGCCGGCCTCGCCGGGCCCGCGCCGTACTGGGCTTCCTACACCTACGACAGCACCGGAAATCGGACCAGCGCCACCCAGCACGCCACCACCGCCACCGGCGCCGACACCACTGACAACTACGCCTACCCGGCCCCTGGGCCGGCAGCGGTCCGACCGCACGCCGTCACGTCGGTGACGGCCGCCGGGACGCCGCCCAGCGGGGCCACCAGCTTCGGCTATGACAGTGCCGGCAACACCGTCAGCCGCCCCGGCGGGCAGACACTGGACTACGACATCCAGGGCCGCCTGGCCACCGCCACCGTCAACGCCCAGACCCAGTCCAACATCTACGACGCCGACGGCGCCCTGCTCCAGCAAACCGATTCCAGTGGCACCACCCTCTTCGTGGGTGACACCGAGGTGCACGCCGACAGCGGCAGCACCACGTTGAGCCTGACCCGCACCTACAGCTACCTCGGCCACCCGGTCGCTGAACGCGTCACCAAGCCCGGTGTCACCGGCAGCACCGTGAACTGGCTGATCACCGACAGCCACGACACCGCCGAAGTCGCCATCAACACCGTCACCGGCGCCCTGACCCGGCGTCACCTCGACCCGTTCGGCGCACCCCGCGACCCGAGCGCCGTCGCCTGGAGTGCCAACCACGGCTTCCTCAACGCGCCGCTGAACAACCTCACCGCGACCACCCGGCTCGGCGCCCGCGACTATGACCCCGCCCTGGGCCGGTTTCTCACCGTCGACCCGCTCCTGGACCCCGGCAACCCGCTACAAGCCAACGGCTACAGCTACGCCTCCAACAACCCGATCAGCAACAGTGACCCGACCGGGCTCATCCAGCAGCAGGAGTCCGGCAGCCTGGACTGCAGCCGCCGGCAATGCATCGAGGCCGAGATCAACGGCTCCTATTCCAGGGGGCTGTCCAACGGCGACCCGATGCCGAGCTATGACCAGTACGTGGCCAAGCAGACCCCGGGAATCGGGTCCTTCACCGACTTCGTCGGCGGCGCCGTCCATGCCGCCGGCGCGATGTCAGACTCCTTGCCCGCGTCGAGCTGCGGCATCTCCGGCGGCCGCTTCTGCACCGGCGGGTGGGTGTCGAATCAGTACAACACGACCTTCGACGTCAACAGCGGCTCCCTCGCCTATGACGGCGGCCAAGCCCTGGTCATCGCTGCCACCCTCTTCGGCCCCGGAGCCGCCGCGGACGGCATCGGGATCGCGCTCACCGCCGGCCGCGCAGCACGCGCAGCACGAGCAGCCGGCAAGGCCAAGGCCCCAACCGCCGCAGGGGCCAGTGACGACCTCACGACCCTGTACCGGGCTGTGGGCAAGGACGAACTGAAGGACATCCAGGGCACCGGTGTATACCGCGCGGCGCCGGGTGGCACGGAAGGGAAGTACTTCTTCCCAACGAGGGGTCAGGCTGAGCACTTCTCGAACTTGATGGAGAAGGCTGGTCAGGGCTCGACGTGCATCACATCGGGGTGCATCCCGACGGCGATGCTGCGCGGCGTCCAGACGATCCATCCGGCCGGTGAGGGGCCGGCGTACTTCATCCCGAGCGATCTGCTGCCCTATTTCAGTAACATCGCCCATGGCTGACGTGAGGTCCGGCCGCCGAGTCCCGACGCATGCCCGGCTGGATCCGGGCGGCCAAATAGAGATCCGCGCTGCAAGCGTCGAACGGCAATCACGTCACGCTCAGCTGGCTGTCTGCTCGCCGGTGACGGTCGGCCCTGGCAGACTAAGGGCCGTGAACCACGAGTGGTCAGAGAAGGGCGTCAGGCGCGTCGCGTCGCCTGCTTGCGCTGGTGTCGGATTCGCCGTGCTGGGACTTGCGGTCAGCGTCGCTCCCCCTGACAGCGACATCCTTGCCGATGGCTGACGTGATGGCCGGCCACCGTGTCCCGACCTTGGTCCGGCTTGAAGAAGCCCAGAAGGCTCGGCTTCTTCAAGGGGTCTTCAGCGCTGGTTCGCGAAGCGTGATGTTCCGCTTTCCGGAGGCCGGCCAGCATGAGGACGGCGACATGTTCGGAGCGATTATCGAGGATGTCAATGAGCAGCCGGATGGCCTTCTTCGCGTGCGTCTCTGGTTCTGGAATGACCTGGCGGCGATCTACGCGACCCCCGGTGCGCGATTCGAGGTCTGGCACGCCCGGACCGCCGGTGAGGGGGTCGTGCTGTCTCGCTCAGCTGACGCTGGCAGTGGGGGCGCGGAGTTTGGCCAGCAACAATCCCACGTTGACACCGAATAGGACCGCCGAACAAGGTGATCCACATTCACGGCTCCGCCAGGGTCGGCGTCCGCTACTCGGTCAGTGGCGACTTCATGGGACTGCTGGAGCCGTAGAGGTGGACGAATCCATAGGTGACCTACTACTGGGGCCATCCCCACTCACCCACTCGGATCGGCCCGTGAGCGCCTTCCCTGCCGGCGAGTCGTACGTCATACACGTGGGCGCGACGGACAGCCTTCTGGCGCGGCTCGAGGATGGCGCTCGAACCGCTGAGATGAGCGTCATTCGGCTCGATCTCGCCGGCCTGACCGACGACGTGGCCCTGAGCGACTACTTGGCCACTGCCTTCATGTTCCCGCACGAGACTCGCGGACTCGACGCGGCGATCGATCTGATCTCTGATCTGGAATGGTTCGCGAACCCGAATGGGTACTTGGTGCTGGTTGACGGTCTAGATCGCGCCCCGAACGTCGTTCAGTCGTTTGCCGGCGTCTTGCCGAACATCGTCGATCGCCGGCGGAGTCAAGCTGTGCCGTTCATCCTTGTGATCCTGATGAATAGCGAGCGGTTGACTACTGCCTTGGCAGCGGAGAACCGTCTGATGGACGAGGCTGGCCGGCTTCCGTGGGCGCAGCCCGGAACGGGCGGCGTGGACGTGGTCGTCCACAACGGGCCCGCATGACGCAGGCGCGTCGCGCGGCCCGGTTTTCCGCGCGTTCATAGTGCGATTCGCTAGTGCCCGGTGAGCTTGGCCAGCCCGTCGAGCAGCCGGTCGACGTCGGAGTCGTCGTTGTACGGGGCCAGCCCGATCCGCAGCCCGCCGTCCTCGTCGGGCAGGCCGAGCCGTCGGGCCGGCTCGTAGGCGTAGAACGTGCTGGCCGGGGCGTTGACGTCGAGTTCGGCGAGGAACCGGTAGGCCTCCCCCGCCGGGCGATCGGCGAAGGTGTACAGCAGCGTCGGGGTGCGGCGGCCGGCGCGGGAGTGCAGCGTCATGCTGTCGAACTCGGCGAGGGTGGACTCGATGCGCCTGCGAAGGGCTTCTTCGTGCTCGTGCACGGCGTCCATCGAGGCGAGCACGCGCTGACGCCGATCCCCACCGGTCGAGTCACTGCCGGCGATTCGGCCCAGGTCGGCGATGAAGTCGACCACCGCGGTGGTGCCGGCCATCAGCTCATACGGCAGGGTGCCCAGCTCGAAGCGCTCCGGGACGTCCTCGGTGGCGGGCAGCAGCTTGTCCGGGTGCAGCGTCTGGAGCAAGGCGGGACTGGCGGCCAGCACACCGCAATGCGGGCCGAAGAACTTGTAGGGCGAACAGACGAAGAAGTCCGCTCCGAGCGCGGCGACGTCGATGCCGGCGTGCGCGGCCAGGTGCACCCCGTCGACGTAGAGCAACGCGCCGACGCCGTGCACCAGCTCAGCGATCGCCGGCAGGTCAGGGCGGGTGCCGATCAGGTTCGAGGCGCCGGTCACCGCGACCAGCCGGGTGCGCTCGCTCAGCTGCTCGGCGACGTGCTCGGGCCTGAGCTCGGTGGTCTCGGGGTCGAAGTCGATCCAGCGCACGGTCGCGCCGGCGTTCTCGGCTGTGATCACCCATGGCCGGACGTTGGCGTCGTGGTCCAGCCGGCTGACCACCACCTCGTCACCGGGCGACCAGGTCTTGGCCAGCGCCCGCCCGATGTCGAAGGTCAGCTGGGTCATGCTGCGCCCGAACACGATGCCGCCCGGATCGGCGCCGAGCAGGTCGGCCATCGCCGCCCTGAACCCGCGCACGACCTCATCGGCGTTGCGCTCGGCGCGGGTCATCACGCCCCGGTTGGCGATCGAGGAGACCAGCGTGTCGGAGATGGCGCGGGCGACGACTTCTGGCGTCTGCGAGCCGCCCGGGCCGTCGAAGTACGCCGCGCCGGCGGCCAGGGACGGAAACTGGGCGCGGACAGCGGCGACATCGAAGCTCATGACGCACACTCTCTCATCGCCGCGCTCGCCAGGGAACAGCCACGCTCGCCAGGGACAGTTCCCGCTTGCCAGGGGACAGTCCCGCCCGGCAGTGACGTGCCGCCGCAAAGGAACAGTCTTGGCCGCCCGGTAGCGTCGCGAGCATGAGGACCTGCACCCTGGTGACCGGATCAAGCCGCGGCATCGGCGCGGCCATCGCGCACAAGCTCGCCGAGGCCGGGCATCGGGTGGCGGTGCACGCCGGGCGCGACACCGCCTCGGCCGAGCGGGTCCGCGATGCGCTGCCCGGCAGGGGGCACCTCGTCGTGACCGGTGACCTCACCTCGCCCGACACCTGCCCGCGGCTCATCGCCGAGGTGATCGAGGGGCTGGGCGACCTTGACGTGCTGGTCAACAACGCCGCCGTCTACGCCGGGCACCCCATCGACGGCACGAGCTACTCCGAGTGGCAGCAGACCTGGCGCGCCACGTTGGAGCTCAATCTGGTGGCGCCGGCGAACTTGGCCTGGCTGACCGTCGACCACCTGCTGCGCCGCCAGGCCGGCCCGGCGGGCGGCCGGCTGATCAGCGTCGGCTCTCGCGGGGCGTACCGCGGTGAGCCGGTCACCCCGGCCTACGGCGCGAGCAAGGCCGCGCTGCATGCCATGACCCAGTCGCTGGCGGTCGCCCTGGCGCCGCACGGCATTCTCGCCGCTGCCGTCGCGCCCGGCTTCGTCGACACCGAGATGGCCCGCGCCATCCTCGACGGCCCGGACGGCGACGCGGTGCGGGCCCAGAGCCCGTTCGGACGGGTCGCCACCCCCGCCGAGGTGGCCGCGACCGTCGCCTGGCTGGCCACCGACGCGCCGGAGTGGATCAGCGGCAGCGTTCTGGACGTCAACGGAGCCTCGCACCTGCGCTGAGCGGGCGGCCTGCACACAGAACCGGCCGCCCGCGCGATGCGCGAGCGGCCGGCCTGGTCTTGCCTGGTCTTGCCTTGTGGAGGGGAAAGCGGTTGGTGCGGTGGTTCTCAGAGCTCAGTGATTTTTAGTAGACCGACACGCCGTACACGGACAGCGCCTCGGTGACCGGCTGGAAGTACGTGATGCCGCCGGAGCTGCAGTTGCCACTGCCACCTGAGGTCAGGCCGAGCGCCTTGGAGCCGTCGAACAGCGAGCCACCCGAGTCGCCACCCTCAGCGCAGACGTTGGTCTTGATCAGACCGTAGACCGAGCCCTGGGCGTAGTTCACCGTGGCGTTGAGCGCCTGGACGCTGCCGCTGCGAAGACCGGTGGTGCTGCCACTGCGCTTGACTGCCTCACCGACGAAGGCGTTGGCGGCCGAGGTGATGTCCTGGGTGCTGCCGTTGTACAGGTTGACAGTGCCCTCGTGAGCGATGGTGCTGGTGTAACGCACGATCCCGTAGTCGTTGCCCGGGAAGCTGGTGCCCGTCCGGCTGCCCAGCACGGTGGTGTTCGCCGAGTTGGCGTACCAGGTCGTGGCGAGGTTGGTGCAGTGACCGGCGGTCAGGAAGTAGTAGGTGCCGGCGCTGTCGCGGACGTTGAAGCCGAGCGAGCAGCGCGAGCCGCCGCCGTAGATGGCGTCGCCACCCTTGATGGTCGTGGTGAAGGTGCCGGCCACGCGCTCGGTGCGAACCAGGCTACCGAGCTTGGCGACCGCGGCGTTGACCTTGGCCAGCTTGGCGCCGGTCACGCTCTGGTCCAGTGACACGACGACCTGGGCGGTCTTGGCGTCGACGGCCCATGCGGTTCCGGCGACGCGGGCGACCTTGTCGAGCGTGGTGATGGCGCCGTTGAGGGCGGCCGAGCCGTGCTTGACGAGCTGCGCCGTCGCTCCGGCGTTGCGGACCTGGGCAGCGGCCGCGGCGTCGGTGACGGTGACGACCATCTGGCCGGCGGCGTTCTGGTAGGCGCCTGCGGAACGGGCGCCGAGCTGGGTGGCCAGTGCGGTCGCAGCGGTGGGACTGACCGCGGGAGCAGCCGGAGCCGGAGCGGCCTGGGTGGAAGGAGCGATCAGCAGGGTTCCTGCGGCGAGCGCGGTGACCGCGACGGCAATGGCGCCGGTGCGGGCCGAGATGCGGGTGGGTCTCAAGACGAGCCTCCTCATAGGGGGTGAGCGGGCCGGGGTAGCACGCTCCAAGAGCGGGCAGGGGAGCACGCTCAGGGTGCTCGGCAGGCTAGGTCACCTATCCGTTCGATCTGGTAAAAGACCGTGCGAGATCAGCGAAACAGACAAATCCGAGGTGAGTTAGGTTTAGCACGTACGTACTTATTCGGACAAGTAAAACAAACAGAATGACTGCGTTCATCTAGTTATGGCATACGCGAACTTAACGTTGCGCACTTAGTTGGCCCTTATGGAGGCCTTAGCTCAGGCTTAAGGCGCTTCACTCGAGCCGGTCGGCGAGCAAGGGCCGACAACAGAGCGGCCGCCCGCACGATGCGCGGGCGGCCGTCCTGCTGGCAGGAAACCTTTGGGCTGGTGCTGCTCTGTAGTGGCTCTGTTGTGGCTCTGTAGTGGCCTAGTAAACGGAGACCTTGTACACCGAGAGCGCCTCGGTGACCGGCTGGAAGAAGGTGATTCCACCGCTCCTGCAGTTACCGCTGCCGCCGGAGGTCAGGCCGAGCGCCTTGGCGCCGTCGAACAGCGCGCCGCCTGAGTCGCCGCCCTCAGCGCAGACGTTGGTCTTGATCAGGCCCCTGACGGTGCCTTCGGCGTAGTTCACCGTTGCGTTGGTGGCCGTCACGGTGCCGCTGTGGACGCCCGTGGTGCTGCCGCTGCGCTTGACCGACTCACCGACGAAGGCATTCGCCGCCGAGGTGATGTCCTGGGAGCCGCCGTTGTACAGGTTGACGTCGCCGGGCGGGACGCTGCCGTTGGTGTACTTCACGATCGCGTAGTCATTGCCCGGGAAGCTGCTGCCGGTGACATTGCCGAGCAACGCCGTCTTGGCGGAGTTGGAATACCAGGTCGAGGCGATATTGCCGCAGTGGCCGGCGGTCAGGAAGAAGTACGCGCCGGAACTGTTGCGCACGTTGAAGCCCAGCGAGCAGCGGTAGGCGCCGCCGTAGATGGCGTCGCCACCGGAGATGTACTTGCGGAAGGCGCCGGCGACCCGCTCGGTGCGCACCGCGCTACCGAACTGGGAGACCACCGCGGTGACCCTGGCCAGCTTGGCGCCGGTCACGGTCTCATCCAGAGACACGACGACCTGGGCGGTTTTCGGGTCCACCGCCCACGCGGTGCCGGGGATGCGGGCGTGGGTGTCCAGCGCGCGGGTGACATTGGCCAGCGCGGCTGAGCTGTGGGTGGCTGCCGAAGCGGGGCCGGGGGCCGGAGCGGCCTGAGTGGAAGGAGCGATGAGCAGGGTTCCTGCTGCGAGCGCGGTGATCGCGACGCCGATGGCGCCGGTTCTGACAGAGGTGCGGGTGGGTCTCACTACGAGCCTCCTCATGAGATGAGCGGGCAGGGGTAGCCGCTCGGCTGGTTCGGCAGGCTCTTCCCCTGATACGTGCGGTTTCGGGGAGAACCGCATGAGACAAGCGAAAGAGACAAATCCGAGATGCAGCTGTTTAGCATGAAGAAGTTATGTAGACAAGACATTCGGGGATGACTACATCTCTTCACTCAGACGGTGTCTGACCCGAATCTCTTACAGCGTCTGTGCTGTGAGGACTAGTAGCTGTGAGGACTAGTAGCCGTGAGGACTAGTAGCTGTGAGGACTAGTAGACGGTGACGCCGTAGGCCGCCAGCGCCTCGGTCACCGGCTGGAAGTACGTCGTGCCGCCGGTGGTGCAGTTGCCGCTGCCGCCGGACAGCAGGCCGAGAGCCTTGGCGCCGTCGAACAGCGGGCCGCCCGAGTCGCCGCCCTCAGCGCAGATGTTGGTCTTGATCAGGCCGTAGACCGTGCCCTGCGCGTAGTTCACCGTGGCGTTGACCGCCGTGACGACGCCGCTGCGCACGAAGCCGGTGCGGCAGCTGGCGTACTTGACCGGTTCACCGACGTAAGCGTTGCCCGCCGAGGTGATGTCCTGGCTGCTGCCGTTGCACAGGTTGACCGCGCCGGGATGGGCGATGGCGGCGTTGGTGTACTTCACGAGCGCGTAGTCGTTGCCCGGAAAGCTGCTGCCGGCGGTGGGGCCCAGCACGGTGGTGTACGAGGAGTTGGCGTACCAGGTTCCGGCGACATTGCCGCAGTGCCCGGCAGTCAGGAAGTAATACACATTGCTGCTGTCGCGCACGTTGAAGCCGAGCGTGCAGCCCGACCCCCCGCCGTAGATGGGGTCGCCGCCCGCGATCTTCGGACTCAGGCTGCCGGCCACCCGCTCCAGACGCACCGCGTCGCCGAACCGGGACGCCACCGCGGTGACCTTGGCCAGCTTCGCGCCGGTGACGGTCTGGTCCACCGACACGACGACCTGGCCGGTCCGCGGCTCGATGGCCCAGGCAGTGCCAGGGATGCGCGCCGACTTGTCCAGCGCGCCGGTGACGGCGGCCGCCGAGTCGACGACCGGGACCACCGTCTGGCCGGCGGTGTTCTGGTAGTCGCCGGCCGAGCGGCCGCCCAGCTGGGCGGCCAGCGCGGCCGAAGCGGGTGTGGCTGCGGAAGGAACGGCCTGGGTGGCCGCGGCGATGAGCAGGGTCGCGGTCACCAGGGCGCTGACGGCGACCGCGCCGGTGCGGACTGAAGTGCGGGTAAGTCTCACCACGAGCCTCCTCACTCATCAGGGATGAGCGGCGGGTGGCGCTCATGGGCTCGGCAGGCCCCTTCACCTAGCACCAGGAGGTTGGACGGGCAGGCGGAGAGGCAGTCGGCGGAACCTGGACGTAGCATATGCCCACTTATAGGGACGAGCTAGACATCACCCTCGAACCACGAGCTCCACAGATTTGTGGCGGGACCCGTCGCCGACGGCTGAGGCGGCCCCGCGGCCGGCACGTCGGCCTGTCCGCCGGGCCACTGGACCCGAACGGTCCCGCCGGCGGCTGGACCGTCCCACGCCGCCCACCCGACCTGTGAGGTCGCCGACTCGCCAGGTCCGAGTTCGACGTAGCCGGGAAGCCTCAGCTCCAAGGTCATTATCGACACGGTCTCGAGCGGGTTTCCCTCGGCGTCCAACGGGGTGAGTTGAGGTTTGCCGGACAGCCGCACCCGGTGCTCGCTGACGTTGCGGGCCTCCAGCGAGCCCCTGAGAGCACCGTCCTCGGCGAGCCAGCTGAGTGAGAACGCGACGTCGTCAGGCCCGGCCTCAGGAGCATCGGTATCGGTCACGCCTTGCAGCATTCACGCTCGGCCCGAGCACGGCAACATGACCGATGACCGCAGGGCGGCTCTCAGGCGGCGCCGCGGCCGATGTCGAAACCGAGCAGGGTCGCCGACTCCGGCGCCAGCTCGTCCCAACCTCCGGTCAGCTCGAAGATGGCGACGCCGCTGGTGGGGTAGCCGACCCGCAGCCGTTGCCGGGCCTGCTGATCGCCCTGCCCGTCGTCCAGGGTGATGGCCAATTCCGCGAAGGACGGGTTGTGGCCCACCAGCACCAGGCAACCGACGACGGCATCGACGTTCACCTCGACATCGGCGATGACCTGGAGCAGCGCGGCCACGTGGTTGTCATAGACGCGCTCGTCGATGACTGCCTCCACCGGCTCGGCGAGGCCGGCCTGCACGCCGTCCCAGGTCTGGCGTGCTCGCCTAGCCGGTGACAGCACCGCGCGGTCAGGCACGACGCCGGCCCGCGCCAGCAGCAGTCCGGCGGCCGCGGCGTCGGACACTCCACGAGAGGTCAGCGGGCGTTCGAGGTCGACCGCGCCGGCCTCGGCCTTCGCATGCCTGATCAGGATGAGTCGCCGTCGGGTCACCTTCTGGAGTCTGGCAGATCGAGCAGCGCGACGAGCGCGTCGACGCACGCGCGAGCGGACCCTCGACTTGCGCCATCGCGGCGATAGGCTTGCGGCGTCGTCGCGCGACGAGGTTGCTCAGAAGCGACAGCGCTCAGAAGCAATGACGCGCACCAGCAACAGCGTTCACAAGCAATGACGCTCCTGCGACGAGCCGTCAGCTGCCTGAGGAGTCACCCATGCCCCTACCCGCCCCGCGCTCCCGAACCTTTGGCGCCAGCATCGCCAGCATGGCCCTGGTCGCGGCTGCTCTGGTCGCGACGTTCGTCTCCGGCTCCGCACCGGCTGCCGCGGCCGGGACGCCGCCGCGCGGCGACGTGATCGCCAACCTCTTCGAGTGGAACTGGAGCTCGGTCGCCAACGAGTGCGCCACCGTGCTCGGCCCCAACGGCTATGGCGGGGTGCAGGTCGCGCCACCGCAGGAATCGGTGACCCTGGGCAGCGCGGGCCACCCCTGGTGGGAGATCTACCAGCCGGTCAGCTACCAGATCAGCGGCCGGCTGGGTAACCGCGCGGCGTTCGCGGCCATGGTCACCGCCTGCCACAACGCCGGAGTCAAGGTCTACGCCGACGCGGTGCTCAACCACATGACCGGTCAGGGCAACACCGGCTACGCCGGCACCACGTTTCCCGACAAGTACACCTACCCCGGTCTGTACGGCAGCCAGGACTTTCACCACTCCCCCGGTGACTGCCCGACCTCAGACGGCCAGATTCAGGACTACAACAACCAGACCCAGGTGCACAAGTGCGAGCTGGTGCAGCTCTCGGACCTGCGCACCGAGAGCTCCTACGTGCGCGGCAAGCTCGCCGCCTACCTCAACGACCTGCTCAGCCTGGGCGTCGACGGGTTCCGACTGGACGCCGCCAAGCACATCAACGCCGCCGACATCGCCGCGATCAAGGCGCAACTGACCCGCCCCAACTTCCTCTACCAGGAGGTCATCCCCGGCGGAGCGGTCGACTGGCCCGCCTACCACGCCAACGGCAGCGTGCTGGAGTTCACCTACGGCCGCAAGCTCAAGGAGCAGTTCGGAGGCAGCATCGCCAACCTGGCGACCTTCGGCCAGAGCTGGGGCATGGAGCCCAGCGACAAGTCCGTCACCTTCGTCGACAACCACGACACCGCGCGCGACGGCTCGACGCTCAGCTACAAGAACGGCTCGACCTATCAGCTGGCGAACATCTTCTCCCTGGCCTGGGGCTACGGCGCGCCGCAGGTCTACTCCAGCTTCACCTACTCGGCCAACGACCAATCACCGCCGGCGGCCGCCAGCGGCATGGTCACGGCCGCCGACTGCGGCAGCGCCGGCGCCTGGCTGTGCCAGCACCGCCAGCAGGCGACGCTGGGCATGGTGGGCTGGCACAACGCGGTGGCCGGCAAGCCGGTGGCCAACTGGTGGAGCGACGGCGCCAACGTCATCTCCTTCAGCCGCGGCTCGGCCGGCTTCGTGACGATCAACAACACCCATGCCGCGGTGACCCGTGCCTTCACCACCGGAATGGCCGCCGGCACGTACTGCGACGTGATCCACGGCAGCGCCTCCGGCACCACCTGCAGCGGCCCGCTGGTCACCGTCAACGGCTCCGGCGCCGCCACCATCACGGTGCCGGCCCAGAGCGCGGTCGCCTTCCACAGCTACTCCACCGCCAGCACCAGCAGCGCGGTCGCGGTGACCTTCAACGAGAACGCGAGCACCGCCTACGGCCAGAACGTGTTCGTGGTGGGCGACCACCCGCTGCTGGGCGTCTGGAACGCCAACCTGGCCACTGCGCTGTCCTCTGGCGGCTACCCGGTCTGGTCCACCACAGTGTGGCTGCCCAAGAACACCGCGATCCAGTACAAGTACATCAAGAAGAATCCGGACGGCGCCATCACCTGGGAGGGTTCGACCAACCGCACGGTGAACACCGGCGCCGGCTCGACGCTGACTCTCAATGACAGCTGGAGATAGCCGGAGGAGCCTGGCCTGGCGCCTCGTGACAGGGCTGAGACCTCAGCGATCAGCTTCCAGGCGAGCCAGGTCGGCGGCGCCCACCAGCCCCGCCTGCGGGCCCAACTCGGCCAGCAGGATGTCGGCCGCCGGCCGGAAGCCGCGCCCGGTGAGGCTCTCGCCGAAGGCCTGCCGGGCCGGGCCGAGCAGCAGGTCGCCGGCCTCGGACACCCCACCGCCGATCACGAACACCGTCGGATCGAGCACCGCCGCCAGGTTGGCCAGGCCTCGGCCCAGCCAGCGTCCCATCGCGGTGTAGATCTCGACCGCCGCCGGATCGCCCTCCCGGGCCGCCTGGGTGACCAGGGGGCCGGTCAGCTGATTCAGGTCACCGCCGGCCAGCCGCATCAGGTGCTCAGCGCCGACGGGTGAGACGTCGGCGAGCTCGCGGGCGTCGCGGGCCAGTGCCCTGCCCGAGGCGTACATCTCCCAGCAACCCCGGTTGCCGCAGGCGCACCGGCGCCCGTCCGGCACCACGCTCATGTGCCCGTACTCGCAGCCCACCCCGTTGGCGCCGCGGTAGAGCACCCCGCCCATCACCAGCCCGCCGCCGATCCCGGTGCCCATGGTGACCATCACCGCCACCTGGGCCCCGCGGGCCGCGCCGTAGCGGTACTCGGCCCAGGCCGCGGCGTTGGCGTCGTTCTCCACCACCACCGGCACCCCGATGGCCTCGGCCAACGCGTCGCGCAACGGCTCGTCGCGCCAGGCCAGATGCGGGGAGAACAGCACGGTGGCCCGGTCGTTGGCGATCCACCCGGCAGCGCCGATGCCGACCGCGGACACCTCGTGCCGCGCCGACAGCTCGTTGACCACCTCCGCGATGACCGCCTCGGTCTTGGCGACGTCGCTTCCCGGGGTTGGGCGCCGGGTGCTGTCGATCACCCGGCCCTCATCGTCCACCACGCCGGCGGCGACCTTGGTGCCGCCGATGTCGACGCCGATAGCCAGCGGCATCAGCGACCGCCGCCGCAGAGAAGCTCAGGCGCGGTGATCGCAGGGGCGCCGCGCCGGTGAGTCGACACCACGTCAGCCGGTCTCAACGCGCTTCTTCAGCTCCTTGAGCGCGGTGTCCATCACGACCTTCTCGGCCTTGCGCTTGAGCATGCCCAGCATCGGCATCGCAAGGTCGACAGCGAGGTTGTAGGTCACCTCGGTCGCGCCGTCGCCGGCCGGGCGCAGGGTGTACGAGCCGCGCTGGGACTTCTGCATCTGGCCCGTGACCAGCGTCCAGGAGACCTTCAGGTCGTCCTGCCACTCGTAGGCGAGCTCGTAGTCGTCCCGGATCACCCCGGCATCGAGCTTGAAGGCGACCTGCCGCGCCCGGCCGTCCGGTCCCGGCACGGTGACCTCGGCGGACTTCACCGACTTGGCCCACTGCGGGTAAGCGTCGAAATCGGCGATCACCGCCATCACCGCGGGCGGAGCTGCGTTGATGGTGATCGACTGGGTTGACTCATCGGCCATGGGGCGAAGGTTACCGCCGAGTTCGCCGCGGGGCGCGAGGCCGCCCCCGCGGTGTCGGGCGCCGGCTCAGTCGCCGGCTTCGAGCTCGTCCTTGAGCCGCCAGAACACCTGTTTGGCGTGCCAGCCGACACGCCGGCTCAACCGCCGGGACGCCCGGGCCGGCAGCGGCTGCCCGCTGGCCGGCGCCAGCCGCAGGAAGTGATGCACGATCACGCCGCTCTTGAACGGCTCGAGCCAGATCTCCACCGTTCCGGCCAACGCCGGCCAGCCACCGCCCGGCGCCGGCGCCGCCGCGAACTGGACGCCCTTCAGGCCCCGGTCGCGGGTCACCGTGAGCCTGAGATAAGGCCACCACTGCCGCCAGTTCGCCGGATCGGACACCACGGCAGCCACCGCCGCCGCCGGAGCGTCGATCCAGGCCTCGTCGATCAGGTGAACTTGCGGCTGCATTCGGGCAGGATGACATGCCAGTCAGGCGAAATGTTCGCTACCCTGCGGCCCAAGCTAGGTTTGCACGAAACACATCTGCGAGAGGCGATCGAGTGCGTGAGCTGACCATCCCCAGTGCGGGAACGCCGCCACAGAACAGCGCGGCGCAGTACGTCTTCGACAATGCCCGAACCCGGCCGGACATGGTCTCGCTCAAGGTCCGCAGCGGCGACACCTGGAACGATGTGACGGCCGGGGAGTTCGCCGAGCAGGTGCTCGGAGTCGCGCGGGGCCTGATCGCGTCCGGCATCGAGCCGGGTGACCGGGTCGCCCTGATGAGCAAGAACCGTTACGAGTGGACGCTGTTCGACTTCGCGGTGCTGGCCGTCGGCGGCGTCGTCGTGCCGATCTATGAGACGTCCTCGGCCGAGCAGGTCGAGTGGATCCTGTCCGACTCCGACGCCGAGTCCGTGGTGGTCGAGTCCGCCGCGCACGCCGCGATCGTCGAGGAGGTGCGCGGCCAGACGCCGCAGCTGCGCCACGTCTGGCAGATCGAGGACGGCGCGGTCGCCGAGTTGACCGCCGCCGGCGTCGACGTCGACGCCGAGCAGGTGCACGCCCGGCTGGCGGCCATCAAGCCCAGCGACCTGGCGTCGCTGCTCTACACCTCCGGCACCACCGGCCGGCCCAAGGGCTGCGAGATGACCCACCTCAACTTCCTGGCCGAGGTCTCAGAGGTGGCCAGCGGGCTGAGCAAGCTGTTCAACCCCGACACCTCCACGCTGCTGTTCCTGCCCCTGGCCCACGTGTTCGGGCGGGCCATCGAGATGGGCGCGATCGCCACCGGTTGCTCGCTGGGCCACACCGCCGACATCAAGAACCTGGTCGCCGACTTCGCGATCTTCAAACCCAGCTTCGTGCTGAGCGTTCCGCGGGTCTTCGAGAAGGTGTACAACACCGCCAAGCAGCGCGCCCACGCCGACGGCAAGGGAAAGATCTTCGATCGGTCCGAGGCGGTGGCGATCGCGTACTCCGAGGCGATGGACACCGGCGGCGCGGGCTTGGGCCTACGGCTGCAGCACAAGGTGTTCGACAAGCTGGTCTACTCCAAGCTGCGGGCCGCGCTCGGCGGCCGGTGCAGCGCCGCCATCTCCGGCGGGGCGCCGCTGGGAGCCCGACTCGGGCACTTCTTCCGCGGCATCGGCGTGACGATCTATGAAGGCTACGGCCTGACCGAGACCACCGCCGGGGCCTGCCTCAACGTCGAGGACAAGATCAAGGTCGGCTCGGTCGGCCGCCCGGTCGCCGGCATGAGCGTCAAGATCGCCGACGACGGCGAGATCCTGCTGGCCGGCCCCGTGGTCTTCGACGGGTACTGGAAGAACCCCACAGCCACCGCCGAGGCGTTGGAGGAGGAGGGTGGCAAGACCTGGTTCCACACCGGTGACATCGGCGAGCTCGACGACGACGGTTTTGTCACGATCACCGGACGCAAGAAGGAGCTGATCGTCACCTCCAGCGGCAAGAACGTGGCGCCGGCGGTGCTGGAGGACCGGGTCCGGGCGCACTGGCTGATCAGCCAGTGCCTGGTGGTCGGCGACCAGCAGCCGTTCATCGCCGCCCTGATCACCCTGGACGTCGACTCGCTGCCGACGTGGGCCCAGAAGACCGGCAAGCCAGCCGACACCGACGTCAACGAGCTGCTGCAGGACCCGCAGCTGCGCGCCGAGGTTCAGCAGGCCGTCGATGACGCCAACAAGGCGGTCTCCCAGGCCGAGGCGATCAAGAAGTTCACCATCCTGGCCGAGGACTGGACCGAGGCCGGCGGCCAGCTCACCCCGTCGCTCAAGCTCAAGCGCAACCTGGTGCTGACCGAGCGCGCGGGAGACATCGCGGCTCTGTACTCGGGGGGCAAAGACTAAGCCCGCTATCGCCGCTGCGGTTCGGGGTCACAGCCGTTGCGGTTCGGGGTCACAGCCGTAGCGGTTCGGGGTCACAGCCGTAGCGGTTTGGTCACAGCCGCAGCAGCTCGGCCAGTCGATCGGCCATGGCGTTCCACTGCCAGGACTGCTCGGTCCACTGCCGGCCGGCCGCGCCCATCGCCGCGGCTCGCCGCGGATCGGCGAGCAGTCCGCTGACCTGATCGGCGACCGCCGCGACGTCGGCGCCGTCCACCACCAGTCCGGTCACCCCCTGGCGAACCGTCTCCGGCGCGCCGCCGGAGTTCCCGGCGACGACCGGCAGACCGCTGGCTGAGGCTTCCAGGAACACGATGCCCAGCCCTTCGACGTCCATTCCCAGCCGCCTGGTCCGGCACGGCATGGCGAAGACGTCACCGGCGGCGAAGTGCTCGGGCAACTCGCCAGCCGGCACCGGACCGGTGAACACCACCTGCTCGGCAACGCCGGTCCGCTGGGCCAAGGCGCGCAGCCGCTGCTCATAGCGCCCGCCGCCGACGATCAGCAGCCTCGCCTGCTCGACCTTGGCCAGGATGGCCGGCATGGCCTGGATCAGGACGTCCTGGCCTTTGCGAGGCACCAGTCTGGACACGCACACCACCACCGGGTGGCCGGTCAAGCCGTGTCGCTGCCGAACAGCGGCGCCGGAGACTGCCGGGCTGAAGGTGTCGAGGTCCACCCCCGGGGTCAGCTGCGCCAGAGTGGCCTTCGGGCCGAACGCGCCGGCCAACCGCTGACGGGTGTACTCGGCGAGGTAGGTCACCACATCGACCTCGGCGCCGATCCGGCGCAGCGCCTGGCGCCCCACCGGCAGCATCGCCCAGCCGGCCTCATGCCCGTGCGTGCTGGCCACCAGTCGCCGGACGCCGGCCCGGCGCAGCGGCGCGGCCAGCAGCCCGAGAGGCGCGGACGCACCGAACCAGACCGAGGTGCTGCCGAAGTCCTGGCGGGCCTGCAGCACCCGCCGCCGGGCGCCGGGCGTGGGGAGCAGCATGCCGCTGGGGTGACGGCGTACCGGAAAGTCCTGCTCGGCGTCGAACGCCGCGGCGCCCGGGTGATCGGAGGCGTAGACGGCGACCTGACCGGCCGGCAGCCGCCGGGCCAGCTCGTGGACGAAGGACTGGATGCCGCCTTGCCGGGGCGGAAAGTCATTGGTGACGATCAGCAGCGCGCGGGCGCTCATCGCAGCTGGTCGATCAGGTAGGACCGCCAGGCCGCGGTGAAGGCCGTCAGGTCGGTCCGCAGCACCTGCCGCAGCCCGACCGCCACCGCAGTGGCCGGATCGGCGCGGGCGGCCTCGGCCACCGCCCGGTAGAACCGCACCAGGCCGGCCTCGCCGGCGCGGGCGGCGATCAGCCGGCAGGCCAGCCAGGACTGCTCGTAGAACTGGGGCAGGCGGTCGCCGCCGGTGAAGTCGGCATCGGCCGGCAACGCCGCCGGCACCTTGCCGGCCCGCACCTCGGCGGCCAGCTCGGTGGCGGTGCGGCTCACCGGCAGCCCGGCGCCGAGGTTGCCGACGTACTCGGCCAGCCCCTCGATCAGCCAGGTCGGCATCTGATCGGAGGTGGCCGCCCGAGACGCGATGTGGGTCAGCTCGTGGCCGATCAGCAGCCGGCGCCCAGCGGTGTCCAACCGAGCGAGGGCGGCCGGGTTGAGCACGATCCGGGCGCCGAGCACGACGCCATCCGGGCGCACCTGATCAGCGACCGTCACCGCTGCCAGATCGTGGCTGTCGGCGTCATCGCCGGTGACCGCCGCGAACTCCTGCGCGGTGTCGGGGATCAGCACCGCGACCTGGTCGTTGAAGTCGCGGCCCCAGACCCCGGTCACGACCGGCAGCGACTTCTCGATCAGGTCGGCGAACACCGGCCCATCCTGCCGGTGCGCCGGGTGGGTCAGCACCAGGGTGTGCGGGCCACGCCGGACCAGCAGCTGCCCGAAGTCCCACGGGCCTCGCCAGGACGCGCCCCCGACGGCTGCCGCGTCGTCATCGGCCGCCAGCTTCCAGACGCTGCCGCGGCGTACCCCGGTCAGCCACAGCTGCTTGCCGGTAGGCGCCGGGTCGACGGCTGCCAGGGCGTACTGCAGCTCGACATGCACGATCACCACGTCCCCACCCAGCCGGGTCGCTGCCGGCGCCAGCACGGTCGGATCGGTGACCGGCGCGACCAGGACGTAACGCCAGGTGGTCAGCGGCGCCTGCGCCAGGTTGGCGAACACCTGTCGCTGACGTCCGGTGTAGCCGGACGCGGCTGCCGATTGATCCAGGTCTGACTCCCAGGCCCGCGCGTCCCGGTCCATCAGGGCTCGGGCATGCCGGTTCAGCGCGGTCAGCACGGCGGTGACCTCAGCTGAGTCGGCGGCGCCGGGCGAAGCCGCGCCGGTCGGCGCCGGCGCCCGGTCGTGCTGGACCAGCAGGACCGCCAGCCCCGCGAGCAGGGCCAGGGTCACAGCCGTCACCAGGCCGAACAGCCCTCGGCGGCCCAAGCGTCGGGACAGCCGAACGGGCGGGACCGTCACCGGTTCCCGCCCGTTCAATTCAGCTGGCTGGCTCACCCGACCCGGACGGCCCCTGAGTATTCGCTCATGTAGGACAGCGAGGACATCTTGACGACGTCACCGGTCGTCGGAGCGTGGATCATCATGCCGTCACCGACGTAGAGCCCCACGTGGTAGGCCGGAGATCCGAAGAACACCAGGTCACCGGGCTGGAGGTCGCTGCGACCCACCGGCGTGCCGCTGCCCTGCTGCGCCGCGGCGTTGTGCGGCAGGCTGACGCCCCCGGCGCGCCAGGCCCAGGCGGTCAGGCCAGAGCAGTCGAAGCTGCCCGGTCCACTGCCGCCCCACTGGTAAGGCTTGCCGAGCTGGGCGCGAGCCTCGGAGATGGCCGCGCCGGCGCCACGAGAGGCCGAACGAGCCGGCGCGGGCGCCGTCTGAGGAGCAGGAGCAGCAGCGGCCAACGGTGCTGCCTGGGTGACCGCTCGGGTCACCACCTGCGCGACGACTGCCGCCGACGGCTGCGGAACCGGGTTGTAGTACTTCGCCCGCTCGGCAGCGGTCAAGGTGGCCAGCAGGCTCTTGTACTTGCGCACCTGCTGGTTGAGCTCGGCCTGCCGCTTGGCGATCAGGGCCCGCTTCTCGACGGCTGTGGCAACCGCGGCCTTGGCCCGCGCCGCGGCCGCGTTCGAGGTCGCGATCGCCTTGGTCGCGGTGAGGGAGACCGCGCTCTGGTGCTGGGTCAACAGGTTCATCGACTGGATCGTCTGCAGGTAGCCGTCGGTGGAGCTGCTGGCCAGCAGAGCGGCCGTGCGGCTGAACGAGGCCGCCTTGTACTGCGAGGCCAGCGAGGTGGCCAGCAGTCGCTGAGCGGTGCGTGCCTGGGCCTGGGCGGCGGCCGCGGTCCGGGTCGCCTGGGCAGCTGCTCGCTGGGCGGTCCGGACGTCGATGTGGGCCTGGTTCAGTTGCTCGGCCAACTTCTCGCTGGACTTGGCCAGATCATGCAGCTTGGCATTGACCTGCGCGGTGGTCTTCGGCGCCGGAGCTTGCGGATGCGGTACGGCTTGGGCGGCCAGCGGCGCGGTCAAGAGGGCGCCGGTAACGACTAGAGAAGCAAGAATTGTGCGGCTGAGCCGCGTCACACGAGTTAACGCCACAGTTGGCGGAACTCCTCTTCCACTCGACCGCCTACCGAGTTAGCTGTCGGGTTCGGGCTTGGAAGTTGCCCTACGGAGCACTGCCGTGCAGAGCGCAGAGCGCTTTGCACTACCCCGATTCACCCCAGAAAACCTGGGTCCCCGGTTCGGCTCACAGCGCAGGCGAAGGCTAGCGGTTGAGCTGCCTACTACTGATCAGCGCCGACTCGGCGGTGCTTCCGGCGCCTCCCGTCGGGAGGCGGAAACCGGAAGATCTCAGAAAGGTTACGTGACGCTGTCGCCCGGAAGCAATCGAGGTCGACCGTGTCGCGGTGCAATTTTCACAGCAGAATTCGACAAATCAGGCAATTGCGGTGTGAGGGCCAGGTAAATCCTCGGGCGGGCGGGTAGGCACCAGCCTCAGCGGCGGCAGGAGGCCGCCGCTGGCGAACGCGCCCAGGGCATCCTGCTCGGCGCTGTCGAGTTCGACCGCTCCACGGCGGGGACCCAGCAGGACGGCTACCACGCAGTCTCCGCAGCTGATGTCGCGAGCCGCGCAGCTGTCACAGTCAATGAGCATTCTCTTCCACCTTTCGTGGCCGGCGGCTGTAGTCCGGCGGATGACTACACCGTAGGAAGGGGCACTGACAGTTTTGAGCCGGAACCGGGGGTCCGACCCGGCGCCGCCCTGATCACAGCGCGCTAAACGGCCCGCTCCGGCAGCAGCCAGTGGCGCCGCGGCAGCCGGTTCGCCGCCTGGCTGCCGCGTGCTCGGCCCTGCTTCGCGCTTTCGTCAGAGCCTATCGCTAACGTGTTCGATTGTGACCGCGATTACCCGAGGACAACCGATCACCCGAGGGCAGCTAAGCCTTGACTGCCTCGACGACCCGCTACTGGCGACGACCTTCGTGGTGGTCGACCTCGAGACCACGGGCGGCGCCTCGATGACGGACTCCATCACCGAGATCGGCGCGGTCAAGGTGCGGGCCGGAGAGGTGCTCGGCGAATTCGCCACCCTGGTCGATCCGGGTATGCCCATCACCCCGTTCGTCAGCGTGCTCACCGGCATCACCGACCGAATGGTGGCCAGCGCCCCCTCCATCGACTCGGTGCTCCCCTCGTTCCTGGAATTCGCCGCCGGCGCGGTGCTGGTGGCCCACAACGCGCCCTTCGACATCGGTTTCCTCAAGGCGGCCTGCGCTCGGCAGGAGCGGAGCTGGCCCAATCCGGCAGTGCTCGACACCGCGCTGCTGGCCCGGCGGGTGCTGACCCGGGACGAGGTGCCCAACTGCAAGCTGAGCACGCTGGCCGGCTTCTTCAAGTCGACCACCACTCCCAACCACCGAGCCCTGTCCGACGCCCGGGCCACCGTGGATGTGCTGCACGCCCTGATCGGCCGGCTGGGCACGCTGGGCGTGCACTCGCTGACCGAGCTGCGCGCCTTCACCTCCCAGGTCACCGACGCCCAGCGACGCAAACGCCACCTCGCCGACGACCTGCCGCACGCCCCCGGGGTCTACCTGTTCCATGACGGCGCCGGTCGCCCGCTCTACGTGGGCACCAGCAAAGACCTGCGCAGCCGGGTGCGGCAGTACTTCGTGGCCTCAGAGACCCGCAGCCGGATGGGTGAGATGGTCGGGTTGGCCGAGTCTGTCGAGTCGATCGTCTGCGCGCACCCGCTCGAGGCGCAGGTGCGCGAGTTGCGCCTGATCACCTCGCTCAAGCCTCGCTACAACAGGCGGTCCAAGCACAGTGACCGGACTGTCTGGCTCAAGCTGACCCAGGAGCCCTTTCCGCGGTTGTCGATCGTGCACCAGGCTCGCGCCGACGGAGCGCAGTACTTCGGCCCGCTGCGCTCCACCAGGCAGGCCGAGCAATTGCGCGACGCCATCCACGACGCGGTGCCGCTGCGGCAGTGCACCGATCGGCTGACGCCCGGTCGGGTGGTCCGCCGCGCGTGCGCGCTCGCCGGGATCGGCAAGTGCGCCGCGCCCTGCGAGGACGAGCTCTCCCCTGAGGCCTACGCGCGCCTGGTCGATACGGTCGTGCAGGCCTGGCATGCCGACGTCGCGATGCTGATCGAGCCGCTCAAGCGCCGGCTGGGCTCGCTGGCCGCCGCCCAGCGCTACGAGGAGGCGGCCGTGGTGCGAGACCGAATCGCCACCCTGGTGCGCAGCTGCGCCCGCATGCAGGCTCTGGTCTCCTTGACCCGGGTGGCCGAGCTGGTAGCCGCCCGCTCGGACGGCCTGGGCGGCTGGGAGTTGGTGGTGATCCGGCACGGCCGCATGGTGGGCGCCGAAGTCGCCGCTCGCGGGGTGCCGCCGATGCCCATGGTGGAGACCCTGCTCAGCACCGCCGAGGTCGTCACGCAGACCTCTGCCTCGGCGACCCTGGCCACAGTCGCCACGGTCGAAGAGACCGAGTTGCTCCTGCGATGGCTCAATCAGCCCGGCGTCCGGCTGGTCTCGGCCAGCCAGCCATGGAGTTCCCCGGCGGCCGGCGCGGCCCGGTTGCGTAGCTGGCTGGTCTCGGCTGACGGCGCGCGACGTAGCGCCGAGCCGTTCACCGACCGCCGCCGGCTGCCCGTTCTGCACCAGCCCAACCGGTCCAGTCCTGGTTCTAGGATCAGTGCATGATCACCACCATTGTCATGGTCAGCGTCGCGGCGAACATGATCCCCGAGGTAGCCCAGGCCATCGCTGACATCGACGGCGTCAGCGAGGTGTACAGCGTCGCCGGCGACGTCGACCTGATCGCGATCGTCCGGGTCCGGGAGTTCGACCAGATCGCCGACGTCATCGCCGGCCGGCTGAGTCGGATCGAGGGCGTGCTGAGCACCGACACCCACGTCGCCTTCCGGGCCTACTCCCGGCACGACCTGGAGTCGGCGTTCTCGATCGGGTACTCAGCCCCGGAGTAGACCCACCGAGGCCGACAAGCCGGCCCAGCCTGACCGAGCCGGCCCAGCCCTGACCGAGCCGGCCCAGCCCTGACCGAGCCGGACGATCGACCAGGTCAGCGCTTCTGGTCGGCGCGCAGCTTCTGGCTCAACTCGATCCAAGCCTGCAGCAGCGTCGCGGCGCCACCGCCGTCGATGGCGGCGGCCGCGATCGGCAGGCCGTGTCGCACAGCGGCTTGCGCGGAATCCAGCACACCGTCGAACGCGGCGATCGCCGCGGCCGCGTTGAGCAGCACGGCATCGCGCACCGGTCCCTGCTCCCCGCTCAGCAGCCGCCGGACCACCTCGGCGTTGAACGAGGCCGGGCCGCCCTTGAGCGCCTGCGGGTCGGCCGCCGCGATCCCCACCGACATCGGGTCGAGCACGTCGGGGCGCACCGTGCCATCGGACACCAGCCAGACCTGCGACGTCGTGGTGGTGGTCAGCTCGTCAAGGCCGTCGTCACCGCGGAACACCATGCCCCGGTCGCCGCGGTCAGCCAGCACCTGGGCCATCACCGGCGCCATCTGCCGGTCATAGACCCCGATCGCGACCGCCGCCGGCCGAGCCGGGTTGGTCAGCGGGCCGAGGTAGTTGAAGGCGGTCGGCACGCCGAGCTCGCGACGGGGGCCGCTGGCGTGCCGCATGCCCGCGTGAAACACCGGCGCGAAGCAGAACCCGATGCCGACCCCGGCCACCGTGGCCAGCACCCCGGAGGCCTGCAGGTCGATGGCCACGCCGAGCTCTTCGAGCACGTCGGCGGTGCCGCAGGCCGAAGACGCCGCCCGGTTGCCGTGCTTGACCACGGCCCGGCCGGACCCGGCCGTCACCAGCGCCGCCATCGTCGAGATGTTCACGGTCTGGGCCCGGTCTCCCCCGGTGCCCACCACGTCCACCGCCGGCTGGGTCAGGGCCACGGGCGCGGCGTGAGCCAGCATGGCGCGCACCAGGCCCGCCAGCTCGGCCGGGGTCTCGCCCTTGGCGCGCAGCAGCACCGCGAACGCCGCCAGCTGGGCCGCGGTCGCCTCGCCGGCCATGATCTCGTCCATCGCCCACTGGGTCGCCTCACCGGTCAGCGAGTCACCGCGCATCAGGCTGGTGAACAGGTCCGGCCAGCTCTGCTGGCGAGCGGGACCCGGGCTCGGCGCGCTCATGGGCGACTGCGGAACTCTGGCTCGCTCAACGCACCACGGGAATGGCCGCGGCGCGAGCCCGCAGGACCTCACCGACGGTGCTGGCCGCCAGCACCGGATCAAGCGGCCGCACGATGGTGGCGTCGGCCTGGGACCAGGCGGCCAGCCAGCGGTCCTGCGTGCGCGCCAGCAGGATGATGATCGGAGGGCAGTCGGTGATCTCGTTCTTGAACTGCCGGCACAGGCCGATCCCGCCGCTGGGCTGGGCGTCACCGTCGAGGATCACCAGGTCGATGTCGCCGGAGTCGAGCTGGTTCTTGAGCTGGCTGTAGTTGGCGCACTCGACCCAGTCGATCCGCCCCAGGTCAGAGGCTGCCCGACGTCCGACCGCGGTGCGCACGCTGGTCCGCAACTCGGCGCGCTGGCTGTAGACCACAACGGTGAGGGTGTGAGGCGAGGTCATCAGCTGTGAACTTCTTTCTTCGCGGAAGCGGCCGGCCGGGTGTCGTGGACTGCCATCGTATCCAGCGGCACAGGGGCGGGCGCACCGGCCGCCTCTCGCGCCGCCGCCGCGGCCTCGGCGGCCTCAAGCCGGTCGAGCCGGCGATCCTCACGGACCGCCTCGCGCTCAGAGGCCCTGATCCACTGCGCGGTCACCACGCCCAGCATGATCAACCCGACCAGCTCGCCGGAGGACCACAGCAGCCCGCCGCCGACCCGCTGGTCTGAGAGTGGGTCCAGCCAACTGAGCTTGAGCGCCTCGTAGTGGGACGCGGCGATCACCGTCGCCTGGGTGTAGATCGAGAGTCCCAGGATCGCGTGGAACGGCAGGGTCGAGATCAGGATCAGGAAGCGGAAGGGGTGGGACTGCCGGCCCGGGATCGGGTCTATGCCGATCATCGGCCAGAAGAACAGCGTGCCGACCAGGATGAAGTGCAGGTGCAGCAGCTCGTGCAGCACCTGGTTGTCCAGCGTCGCCGGGTACCAGCCGGTGAAGTACAGCGCGAACGGGCTGGCCACGTACACCGCCCAGCCGATCAGCGGGAAGGTCAGCAGCTTGGCCAGCCGGCTGTGCAGCACCGCCAGGATGACCGAGCGCACCCCGCGCGGCACGGTGCGCAGGGCCAGGGTGATGGGCGCGCCCAGGGCCAGGAAGATCGGCGCGACCATGGCCAGCAGCATGTGCTGGATCATGTGCAGCGAGAACATCGTGGTGTCATAGGCGCCCAGCCCGCTCATTCCGGCGAAGGCGATGACGCCTACCCCGCCGACCATGAAGGCGGTCGTCCGGCCGGCCGGCCAGTCATCGCCACGCAGCCTCAGCCGCCACACGCCCCACAGGTAAAGACCGGTCACGACCAGCAGCGGGACCAGCAGCCACCAGTTGAGCTCAAGCTCGGTGAACAGCCGCGCAGGCGTGAAACGGGGCAGCGTCGAGGGGCCCGGCCCACCGTCGGAATCGCCGTCGTGAGCAAGCACTGGAGCGAGGACGAGCGCGGCGCGGAGCACTGTTCAAGCGTAGTTACCGAGAACACGTCCCGCACCACGTACCCCGTGCCTAACACTCTGCTGTCGATGGGGCAATAATGCAGAGGTGACCTCGACTGCACAGGCTCCTCCGGCCGGGCGCTTTCCCTCATCCCAGGTTCATTCGCTAACCCGGCCCAACCTGGTCAGCGTCGGGACTGTCGTGTGGCTGTCCAGTGAGCTGATGTTCTTCGCCGGCCTGTTCGCGATGTACTTCACGGTCCGCGCCAACAACCTCGAGAACTGGCCGGGCGTGCCGGCGCTCGACGGCAACCCGGCCTACGACATCCATCTGGCGGTGCCCTACGCCACCGTGTTCACGGTGATCCTGGTCGCATCCTCGGTGACCTGCCAGTGGGGCGTCTTCGCAGCCGAGCGCGGCGATGTGTACGGGCTGCGGCGCTGGTTCTTCATCACCTTCGTGATGGGCCTGATCTTCGTCCTCGGGCAGGCGAACGAGTACCGCGAGCAGGTGACCGAGTACCGCCACCTGGTCGACGGCTTCCACGAGGCCGGCATGACGCTCTCGTCCTCGGGCTACGGCTCGGTCTTCTACATCACCACCGGGTTCCACGGGCTGCACGTGATCGGCGGCCTCATCGCCTTCCTGTTCTTCCTCGCCCGCACCGCGCTGGGCCGGTTCACTCCAGCCCAGGCGACCGCGGCAATCGTGGTGTCCTATTACTGGCACTTCGTCGACGTCGTGTGGATCGGGCTGTTCGCCACGATCTACCTGATCCATTGAGCCATGCGAGATCTACCCGCTCGGCGCTTCGGCCGAACAGCGAAAGGACGTCCATGACCGACGAGGAGAACCTCGACGCGGACGGCGACCTCGGTTTCACCCCGGCCGTCGTGGACAACGCCGGCCGGGCCGCAGCCTCGCCCGCGACGCGGCGCCGCCGTGCCGGGTTCCGCCGCCGCGCCGCCAGCCTGGCGGTGCTGGTGGGCGCCCTGACGGCGGTAGGCGGCGGCTACGCCATGCTCGCGCCGTCCTCCGGCGCCGACGACAGCACCATGACCAGCGCGGACATCGAGGCCGGCCGCCAGCTCTACAACAACAGCTGCATCACCTGCCACGGCGCCAACCTCGAGGGGATCGCCGGACGCGGCCCGACCATCGTCGGGACCGGCTCGGCCGACGTGTACTTCCAGGTCAGCACCGGCCGGATGCCCGCGCCAGTGCAGGGCGCCTGGGAGCTTCGCAAGGTGCCCAAGTTCAACGAGAAGGAGACGCTGCAGCTCGGCGCGTTCGTCCAGTCCAAGGGCGGCGGGCCTGAGGTGCCGGCCGCCGACGCCAACCTGCGGGGCGGCCCGGAGGAGCTGGGCGAGGGTGGGGAGTTGTTCCGGTTGAACTGCGCCTCCTGCCACGGCGCGACCGGGCACGGCGCGCCGTTGTCGGCCGGCAAGATCGCACCGGACCTCTACCGCTCCACCGACCGCCAGCTCTACACGGCCATGCAGGTGGGCCCGGAGAACATGCCGGTCTTCGCCAACAACCAGATCACCCCTGAGCAGAAGCGCGCGATCATCGGTTACGTGCAGGCCATGAAGGAGTCCAAGGACCCGGGCGGCGCCGGCCTCGGCAGAATCGGCCCGGTGGCCGAGGGCCTGGTCATCTGGACCGCTGGTCTGGGCGTGCTGATGGTCTCGATCCTGTGGATCGGAGCCAGGCTGTGAGTGTCACCCACGGGGCTCATCCAGGAGAGAGCCTTTCGGCCGAGGAAGCCGCGCAGCTGAGCCCGGAAGAGGCGATGATCGCCGGCGCCGAGGCCGACGGCATCTACATCGTCCACCGCCGTGAGCGCTTTCCGATCGCCGGCACCAAGGCCGAGAAGCGCGCTGAGCGCACCATCGCCGCCGTGTTCATGGTGGGCTTCCTGGCGGCTGTCGCCTTCATCGTGGTGTTCTGCGGCGCGGTGCCCTTCGAGTGGCAGTTACCCGGCGTCGGCAACCAGAACTACCGGTTCTTCACGCCGCTGATCGGCGGCCTGCTAGGGCTCTCGCTGGCCTGTGTGGGCATCGGGGTGATCCTGTGGGCCAAGTGGCTGCTTCCCGAAGAGGAGGCCGTCCAGGATCGGCACGACGGCGCCTCTGACCTGACCGAGCAGATCCTCGTCGCCGGCACCCTGGTCTCGGGTTACCAGGACCTGGGCCTGGCCCGCCGCTCGATGCTCAAGACCACTCTGGGCCTGGCCGGCGGCGCGCTGGGCCTGGTACCGCTGGTCGCCCTCGTCGGCGCCATGATCAAGAAGCCCAACCGCGGCGAGGGCCAGAGCCTGTTCCACACCCCGTTCGAGCCGGGCATGCCGATCGTGTACGCCGACGGCCGGCGGGTCGGTCCCGGCGACCTGCTGCCCGGCGGCATAGCCACGGTGTTCCCCGGCATCCCCGGCGGTGTCAAGGACCCCGACGCGCCCACCCTGCTGATCCGGTTGAAGCCGGGCGAGACCGTCAAGGCGCGCAAGGGCCAGGAGAACTATCACTGGGGCGACTACGTCGCCTTCTCCAAGATCTGCACGCACGCCGGCTGCCCGGCGTCGCTGTACGAGCAGAAGACCGGACGCCTGCTCTGCCCCTGCCACCAGTCGCAGTTCGACGTGCTGCAGGACGCCAAGCCGGTGTTCGGCCCGGCCACCCGCAGCTTGCCGAAGTTACCGCTGGACGTCGAAATGGTCGACGGCAGGCAGTACTTCGTCGCCAAAGGTGATTACCCTGAAGCGATAGGCCCGTCATTTTGGGAGCGGCCATGAGCATTGATCCTGACAACCTGAGTCAGGCGCCCACCGTCAAGGGGCCCAAGCGCTTCGACAAGCCGCGGACCCCGCTGGGCAAGACCGGTCGCTGGGCCGAGGACCGGCTCGGCGTGGCCGGCGGCATGCGCAAGCAGCTGAACAAGGTCTTCCCCGACCACTGGTCGTTCCTGATGGGCGAGATCACGCTCTACTCGTTCATCGTGCTTCTGCTGTCGGGCACCTTCCTGACGTTCTTCTTCGACGCCTCGATGGCCGAGGTGCGCTACGACGGCGCCTACGTGCCGCTCAACGGCGTGCAGATGTCGCAGGCCTACGCCTCGACGCTGGACATCTCTTTCGAGGTCCGCGGCGGGCTGGTGATGCGCCAGATCCACCACTGGTCGGCGCTGCTGTTCATGGCCGCGATGCTGATCCACATGTTCCGGGTGTTCTTCACCGGCGCGTTCCGCAAGCCCCGTGAGCTCAACTGGCTGATCGGACTGGGCCTGGTGACGCTGGGGCTGGTCGAGGGTTTCGCCGGGTACTCGCTGCCCGATGACCTGCTGTCGGGCACCGGCCTGCGGATCGCCGCGGCGATCATGCAGTCCATCCCGGTCATCGGCAGCTGGGCGGAATTCCTGGTCTTCGGCGGCAAGTTCCCGGGCACCGTGATCATCGGCCGGCTTTATATCGTGCACGTCCTGATAGTCCCGGGCCTGTTGGCCGCCTTGATCGGCGCTCACCTGGCCCTGATCGTCAAGCAGAAGCACACCGAGTTCCCCGGCCCCGGCAAGACCGAGCACACCGTCAGCGGCGAGCGGGTCTACCCCGTCTACGGCATGAAGGCCGGCGGCTTCTTCTTCATCGTCTTCGCCGTCTGCGCCGCGCTCGGCGGACTGGCCCAGATCAACCCGGTCTGGCTATTCGGCCCTTACAACCCGGCTCAGGTGTCCTCGGGCTCCCAGCCTGACTGGTACATCGGTTTCCTCGACGGCTCGACCCGGTTGTTCCCGTCCTGGGAGATCAGGTTGTTCGACCACACGATCCCGCCGCTGTTCTGGCCGACGCTGGTGTTGCCAGGGATCATGTTCACCCTGGCCGGCGCCTATCCGTTCCTGGAAGCGAAGTTCACCAAGGACAAGTCCTCGCACAACTTGCTGCAGCGTCCACGTGACGTGCCGACGCGGACCGGGCTCGGCGCGATGGCCATCACGTTCTATGGGGTGCTGCTGGTCTCGGGCGGGAACGACCTGATCGCCAAGGCCTTCGACATCTCGCTCAACGCGATGACCTGGGCGGGGCGGATCGGTGTGCTGGTGCTACCCCCGCTGGCCTACGCGGTGGCCTACAAGATCTGCCTCGGGCTGCAACGGCATGACCGTGAGGTGCTCGAGCACGGTATCGAGACGGGCATCATCAAGCTGCTGCCCAACGGCGAGTTCATCGAGATTCACCAGCCACTCGGCCCAGTGGACGACCACGGCCACGGTCAGCTCGGCTACGCCGGCATCCCGGTTCCCAAGCGGATGAACCAGCTCGGCAACCCGCGCGGAAACAAGATCCGGGGCTTCTTCTACCCGGTTCGCGAGGAGACCGACATCCAGGCAGAGCTCGACGCCCTCGCCGCGGCCGAGGAACGCGACCCGCACCGCGAGCGCGAGTTGACCGACTGACCCAGCATAAAACCGGCCGTCCGTTTCGGACCGGCTGAGCGTTTGACAGCGGCGCCCCTGCTCAGGCAGGGGCGCCGCTGCCGTTTATCTCGGGGCAGCCTCCTTGCGAGCGTGAGGTTCAGCTGGCAGCTTCGCCCGGCCGCGCGGGGTCCCGAGTTCAGGCTGTGTGCTGGCGCAGCGCCGTGATGACGGATCGGCTTGATCGCCATCCCTTGACCGCGACGGCGGCGACGACAGTCCGGTCGCGCAGCACCAGGACGGTCCACGGTTTGATGTTCGCCAGCCGTAAGACGATGCCGACCGCGGCGAGGCCCAGGGTCAGCACGATCTCGATCGCGATGAGCCCCAGCGGCGCCGCGATCACGACGACGACGAGAAGCGCGATGACGGCGAGGATGATGAGCCCGAATTCATCCGGCCCGTCCAACCAATCACCACCGCCACGGCCGCCGCCACCATGGCCACCGCCGCTGCCACCATGGTCACCGCCGCTGCCACGGCCGCCACGGCCACCGCCACCGCCGTTTACACGGCTGGTCGCGCCGACGGTCGCGTCGGTGGCAGTGGCGGCGTCGATGGCGGCGTCGGTGGCAGTGGCGGCGTCGATGGCGGCGTCGGTGGCGGTGGCGGCGTCGATGGCGTCGTCGATGGTGTCGGAACGCCTGCGGGCCCGTCGGGGTGTGGTCGAGGCCAAGCCGATCGGCCGGTGGGCGAAGTCTCCGGTCTCGGCGGCCAACGCCTTGACCCACCTGTCGGCATCGGCGCTTGAACCGTTGTAGGTGTAGGCCTCGGGCAGCCGTCCGCGGGTGTCGGCAGATCTGCGAAGTTTGCGGACCACCCATGGAGTGCGGAAAGCGCCCCAATGCCGTCGAATAGTGACAGCGGGGCCAGAATCCTTCATAGCAGTTGATTATGCAACGACAACCCGGGCCGTGAGGGGCGAACGGGCCCTCAGCACCCCGTGTTCGATGGCCTACGCCGGCATCTCGGTTCCGAAGCGGATGAACCAGCTCGGCAACCCGAGCGGAAACAAGATCCGGGGTCTTTTCTGAGCAGTCGGCAGGCTCCATCCCACGAGCTGCTCTAGCGCGACATAGCTATGCATACTGACAGGCATAAGTCGGCATGACCATGGGAGCACAAGGTGGATAAGCCAGAGCAGGCGTCACAGGCAGCTCTGACCCTGTTCATAGGGGCTGGCGCGTCCAGTGAGAGTGGCCTGCCGACATTCCCCCAGCTTCGCGATGCCCTGATTGACGCAGCGGGACTCGATGAGCTCATTTCAGCTGATCGACTCGAGACGCTCGTGGCACGTGCTCGGTTACTCGCGCCAGAAGTCTTTCTGAGCTGTCTAGGCGGCACTGAGGCTCAGCGCAGTCGGTGGCTGACCAGCGTTCTCATCGAAGGGTCGCCGACAACCCCTCACCGCATGATCGCGGCCAGCCTTGCGGCCGGAGCAACCGTATGGACGGCCAACGCGGACGGCTTGATTGAAAAGGCCTACCAGGAGCTTGGGTCTGATCTATCCGTTGTGTCATGGCCCGATGATCCCCACGTGGAGGATCGGCTGTTGAAGCTACACGGCTCGGTGACCACCTCTCGGTACCTCTTCACCTCCGAACAAGTCGTGCGGCCACTTGCTCCGGCGTGGGCCAGACGGCTGCAGGATGACATCGACGGCCGCGATCTGATCATGTTCGGTTACGCCGGCGCTGATCTTGATGTGCGTCCGGTGCTGGCGAAGGTCATGGATCGTGCTCGTTCGATTTCCTGGGTGTGCCCGGACTGGGAGCGTGAACAACTACTCGACCGCTACCCGGTTCTGGCAGCGCCAGGCAACGAGTTGGTGGGCGGCCCTAGCTACGACGATCTACTGCCCGCCTTTCGCCGTCTGCTCGCCGAGCGAGGGCTCACGTGGGACGACGCGCGTCATGCCACTGAGCCCACGCGACAACGCAAGCCGGAACTGCGTTATCCGCGCCCACCGTGCCGGGAGTGGTTTCGAGCTCGCTTGCTGCTGCGGTTGGGAGAGCACGACCAGGCTTGGACTCAGCTGCGGCGCGCCTTGACCCGGACGAACCCCCGTTTGGCGCCGGACATCGCGAGGGCCATGCTGAGCGAGGGCTTGTATTCACGCAGATCGCCGTTGGCTGCGCGTGGTTTGGACGCCTTGACCCAAGCGCATCGGCTAGGCCGACCAGCTCGTACGGTGACCCGTCACGCCGTTCGGGTGGCTACGACACTCCATGCCTTCTATGAGTACGACTACGAATGGGTACGCGACCATCTTGACGGCGACTTGAGCGAACCGGGCGCACTCAACGCCAGAGCGGTAGCACGGCGCTACTTGGGTAACGCCCGTGACGGAATTCGCGATGCGCAGGCCGCCTTCGAGATCTCCCGCGGCTCCGGCGAGCCTGACGTGGCTGCCAACGCGGCTTTCCAGCTCTGCTACCTCACCAGCTGGGCAGGACAGGATGACCAATTCTTGAGGTGGCTTGCCGAACTGCGTGGGCAAATAGATGCTCTAGCATCCGTCCGCTGGCTTGGTTGGGCGCATTTCCAACAAGCCAGAGCGGCAGTCCAGGAGCTTGACGTGGCGCAGGCCGTCCAGGAGCTGAACCTCGCCGAGGATCTTCTGACCGCCGACAACACACCAGGCGGCGCGCTGTCTTGTCAGATCTTGCGTCTGACTGCGCATCGCCTCGATGGCGACCCAGATGCCCATCAACGGTTAACCCACGCGCTGGAGAACGGCGAGCAGGAACTCGCGCCGACCCAGGCGATGTCAGTGCAGCTCGAAATCGCCGAACGATTGCGCCGCTGGCCCGAGTCGAGCTCCATGACAGCGGCTGATCTTTTCGGGCAGGTAAGCCGGCGCCGCCCAGCCAGGCCCTTCTTCCAAGCTTGGGCTCTGGCTGGCCTTGCTGCGACCGCAGACTCTCTCCGGTTGCGTGCCGAGCATCGCCACGCCGCCTCGCAGATCGCCCACCGCGCGGGCTTGGACGGCGTCGCCCGGCAGGCGGACCTCGTAAGCGACCAGAGTAGTGACGCTCAGTGGCTTCTAACGCCCTGAGCTGCCCGTCCCTGAGCTGCCGTCGCCATCAGCTCATCATGAGCCTCGGCTGAGCTTCTCTCAGCGCAGCGGCGCGCGCTCGCCCACGTAGTACTCGAACAGCAACCCGCCGGTGGTGTACAGGATGGTCACCACGCCCAGGCCCACCAGCCAGTACTGCGTCGTCGCGAACCCGACGGCCGTCAGCATGGCGCCGAAGGCGATGGCCACCGGCCAGTAGCTACCGGGTGAGAAGAAGCCGAGCTCACCGGCGCCTTCGGCGATTTCGGCGTCGTTACGGTCCTCGGGACGGGCGTCGATGCGTCGTGAGACGAACCAGAAGAACGAGCCGCTGATGCCGAGCAGGCCACCAGACAGCGCCAATGCCACCGTGCCGGCGACCTCGACGCCGCCGCCGTTCCAGTTCGTCCAGCCGGCGTAGATCCCGGTGACCACGAAGCAGAACAACGCGATCCAGAGAAAGATCCGGGCTTCGAGTTTCATGGCTACGCCCTCTGCTAACTGGCTCCGACGCGGCAGGCCTGTGCGCCGGGGTCCTCAGACGCCGACCGGTGCAGCCGGTCGGTCTCGAACGGGTAGGTGGTGGTGGCACAGGGGTCTTCGCCGATGGACTGCAGCGCCTTGCTCTGGCGAGCCGGGTCACCCGAGGGGATGGCGGCCAGGTTCGTGAGGTACTTGGCGAAGTTCTCGGCGGTGACCACCCGCACCTCGAAGTTCATCTGCGAGTGGTAGGTGCCGCACAGCTCGGCGCAGCGGCCGACGTAGTGCCCGGTCTGGGTGGCGGTGAACTCGAACTCGTTGGGCTTGGGCATCGGGATGACGTCGCGCTTGAACAGGAAGTCCGGCACCCAGAAGGAGTGGATGACGTCCTTGCTGACCTCGATCACCCGGACCCGCTTGGCGACCGGCACCACCAGCACCGGGATCTCGTCCGCGCTGCCGACCGTCGAGATCGACGTGCCGGCGGCCGGGTCGCCCTCGGGGTAGTTCGTCTCCTGCGAGACGCCGTTGACCGTGTTCGACTTGTAGTCGAACTGCCAGTTCCACTTGAACGCGTTGACTTGCACGACGGTGTCCGGATTCGGCGTCAACGTGTCGACGTAGTCCTCGGTGATCGCGGTGAAGTAGAACAGCACGGCGATGATCACGAAGGGCGCGATCGAGTAGGCGATCTCGATCGGCAGGTGGTACTTGGTCTGGGTGGGCAGCAGGTCGTCGGTCTTGCGGTAACGCCAGCAGCACCAGAAGATCAGGGCCCAGACGATCGCGCCGACCACCAGCGCCGCGACCGAGGACCAGGTCCACAGGGTGCGCATCCGGTCGGCCTGATTGGTGACACCGCTGGGCCAGCCGAACCGAAGCTTGTCCTCAACGTCTTGGACGGTGCAACCGGTCAGCATCACGGCAGATCCCGCGAGCAGACCGAGCCGAGAGATCCGGGACCGGAGACTGCGCTGCACTGGCGAAACCGCCCTTCCTCGTCCGGCTGGGTCGAGGCCATTTCCGCCTCGAGCAATCCCGCCGCTTGGAGCCTATCCGAGAACACAGCACAACAGCGGTGAGGGGTGCGCCAGAGGCCGGCACGGCGAGGCGGTACTAGCGTTGCACAGCATGAACCAGCCGGGCTCGGGCTACCTCGACGCCGCCGCCGGCCTGCCCCTGCACCCGGTGGCTGCCGAGGCGATGCAGGCGGCCTGGCAGGACGGCTGGGCCGATCCGTCCCGGCTGACCGGCGCGGGACGCCGTAGCGCGGTCCTGCTCGACGCCGCCCGGCAGGCCGCTGCCGCCGAGCTCGGGGTGCGGCCGGACGAGTTGAGTTTTCTGCCCTCGGGCGTGCACGCCCTGCAGCACGGCGTGCTGGGCAGCCTGACCGGTCGGCGGCGGGCCGGTGACGTGCTGCTGCATTCGGCGGTCGAGCACTCAGCGGTTTTCCGGGCCGCGGACTGGCACCGCCAGCACGGCGGCGAGGTGCGGGTGGCCGGCGTCGACGCGACCGGCCGGGTGAGGCTTGCCGAGTTCCTGGAGCTGGCCGGCCAGCCGCGGGTGGCCACCGCGGTGCTGCAGGCCGCCAACCACGAGGTCGGCACCCGGCAGCCGGTCGCCGAGGCCGCCCAGCGGCTGGCCGAGCTCGGCGTGCCGCTGGTGGTCGACGCCGGCCACGAGCTGGTCTACGGCCAGCCGCCGGCCGCCGCGCCGGTCTTCACCGCCGACGCCCGGCTGTGGGGCGGCCCGGCCGGCGTGGGGCTGCTGGTCGTCCGCCAAGGCGCCCGGTGGCGCCCGCCCTTCCCGGTGGACGAGGCCGAGTCCGGCCGGGCCGCCGGAGCGCCGAACGTGCCGGCGATCGTGGCCGCGGTGGCCAGCCTGCGCGCGACCCGGGCCGACCGGGCGGCGCAGGGCCGCCGGCTGGGCGAGCTGACCGAGCGGATCCGGCGGCAGGTGCCGCTGAGCGTCGCCGACGCGCTCGTGCTGGGCGATGAGGACCCGGCCGGCCGGCTGCCGCACCTGGTCACCTTCTCGTGCCTGTACCTCGACGGTGAGGCCCTGCTCACCGAGCTGGACCGGCGCGGTTTCGCGGTGTCGTCGGGGTCATCGTGCACCTCGGACACGCTGACGCCGTCCCATGTGCTGGTCGCCATGGGCGCGCTGACCTCGGGCAACATCAGGATCTCGCTGCACCCGGGAGTTCAGCAGGCAGACGTCGAGCGGTTCCTGGCGGTGCTGCCCGAGGCGGTGGCCGCCGTCCGCGCGCAGGCGCCCGGCTCACCGGGCGTGCGGCCGGGCCCGCAGCCGGGCGCCACGGGTCCGAACGCCGCCGGCTCGGAGGAAGCGACCGCCGCAGCGGCTGGCGGATCGGTCGTCGCCGCAGCGGCTGGCGGATCGACTTCGGACGGCCCCGCGGGCGGCGTTCTGGACAGCCGCGGCCGGCGCTGCCCGCTGCCGGTCCTGGACCTGGCCCGGGCGCTGCCCGGCATCGGGATCGGCTCGGAGGTGACCGTGCTGGCCGATGACCCGGCTGCGGCCAGTGACCTCGCGGCCTGGTGCCGGATGCGCGGCCAGCAGCTTGTCGAGGAGACTTCGATGGCCGACGGAGCGACTGCCTACCGGGTGCGCCGACTGCGATGAGCGCGGCGACCATGCGAGGATCGACGCCATGAGCATGCAGATCACCGACATGCAGAGCAGCCAGACGAGCATCGAGGGTCTGCAGATCATCACCCTCAAGCAGGTCAGCGACGAGCGCGGCACGGTCCGTGAGTTCTTCCGGGCCTCGGCGTTGGGCGACTTCGGGGCCCTGCGCCAGATCAACGTCACCCAGTCCGGCTACGGCGCGGTCCGGGGCCTGCACGGCGAGTCCACCACCAAGCTGGTGGGCTGCGTCGCGGGCGCGGCGTTCGGGGCCTACCTCGACGCCCGTCCGGACTCGGCCAGCTACGGCAAGCTGGTGACCCTCGAGCTGACCGCCGGCACCCAGGTGCTGGTGCCTCCCGGCGTCTGCAACGGGTTCCAGTCGGTGAGCCGCGAGGGCAGCCAGTACCTGTACTGCTTCACCGACGAGTGGTACCCGGGAATGCCCGGAACCGCCTTCTCGCCGCTGGATGAAGGCCTGGGGCTCGACTGGCCGATCCCGGTGCAGGCCGGCGACCCGGCCCAGATCTCGGCCAAGGACGTGGCCGCGGCCAAGTTCAGCGAGCAGACAGGAAGCGAGTAGAGATGTGCGGGTTGATCGGTTACCTGGCCGCGCCGGCCGGGCCTGACCAACTGGAGCAGACCCGGGAGGCGATCGAGGCCTCGCTGGTCCAGATGCGCCACCGGGGTCCGGACGACGCCGGCACCTGGTTCGACGACGAGGCGGTGATCGGCTTTCGCCGGCTGTCGCTGATCGACTGGGAGCACAGCCACCAGCCGCTGCCCTACCTGGCCGAGCGCTACCACCTGATCTTCAACGGCGAGATCTACAACTACCTCGAGCTGCGTGAGCGCCTGAGCACCGAGTTCGGCGCGCAGTTCCAGACCGAGGGCGACGGCGAGGCGATCGTCGCCGGCTATCACTACCTGGGCGAGCAGATCGTCTCCGAGCTGCGCGGGATGTTCTCCTTCCTGATCTGGGACAGCCACGAGCGGGTGGTGTTCGGCGCCCGCGACTGGTTCGGCATCAAGCCGCTCTACACCTACACCGACGAGCGGGGCTCGTTCTTCGCCTCCGAGAAGAAGGCGCTGCTGTCGGTCGCCCCCGACGAGGTGGCCGAGCAGGTCGACACCGAGGCGCTGCAGCACTACCTGACGCTGCAGTACGTCCCCGAGCCCGCCTCCATGCACCGCCGGATCACCCGGATCGACTCGGGCACCAGCTTCACGCTGCGTCCCGGCGGGACGATCGAGACCAAGCGGTACTTCACGCCGGACTTCCCCATCCGCCCGGTTCCCGAGCCGGACAAGCTCTACCGCGAGATCGCCGACGCGCTGCGTGACTCGGTCGCCAAGCACCTGCGCTCGGACTTCACGGTGGGCTCGTTCCTGTCCGGCGGCATCGACTCCACCGCGATCGCCGCGCTGGCCCGCGAGCACAACCCCAAGCTGCTCACCTTCACCACCGGCTTCGAGCGGTCCGGCTTCTCCGAGATCGACGTGGCCGCTGAGTCGGCCGCCGCGATCGGGGTCGAGCACATCACCAAGGTGGTCACCGCCCAGGAGATGATGGACACCCTGCCGCTGATCGTCTGGTACCTCGACGACCCGGTGGCCGATCCGGCGCTGGTGCCGCTGTACTTCATCGCCCGCGAGGCCCGCAAGCACGTCAAGGTGGTGCTGTCCGGCGAGGGCGCCGACGAGCTGTTCGGCGGCTACACCATCTACCGCGAGCCGATCTCGCTGCGGCGCCTCACCGCCGCCCCCGACCCCGTTAAGCGGCTGCTCGGCCTGCTGTCGACCCGGCTGCCGGAGGGGATGCGCGGCAAGGACCTGCTGCGCCGGGCCTCGATCGGCATCGAGGAGCGCTACTACGGCAACGCCCGGATCTTCCGGCCCGATGAGATGCAGGACCTGCTGCGGACCTACTCCCCCCAGGTCAACTACACCGACGTCACCGCGCCCCACTACGCGGCCACCACGCACCTGGACGACTCCACCCGGATGCAGTACATCGACCTGTTCACCTGGCTGCGCGGTGACATCCTGGTCAAGGCCGACAAGATGACGATGGCCAACTCCCTGGAGCTGCGGGTGCCGTTCCTGGACACCGAGGTGTTCCGGGTGGCCTCGGCGATTCCGGTGGAGCAGAAGATCACCCCCGAGACCACCAAGTACGCGCTGCGGCGGGCGCTGGCCGACATCGTCCCGGCGCACGTGCTGAACCGGCCCAAGCTGGGGTTTCCGGTGCCGACCCGGCCGTGGCTGCGCAATGAGATGTATGACTGGGCCCGCGAGATCATCAGCTCGGCCGGCACCGGCCACCTGATCGACACCCAGGCGGCGCTGAAGCTGTTGGAGGCCCACCGCGACGGCCCGCACGACTACTCCCGCAAGATCTGGACGCTGCTGGTCTTCATGATCTGGCACGGCATCTTCGTCGAGGGCCGGATCCGCCCGGAGATCCCGCAGCCGGTGTACCCGGTGGCGATCTGATGGTCTTTCGCTGGCTGCGGCGTAGCCGGCAGGAAGATCAGCGGCTGGCTGCCAGCGGGGCGGCGCTGGGCCGGGCCGGCCTGGGTGGCTATCCCGGTGACTTTCCCGGCGCGGTGACACCGAGCTATGACCCGCATCCGGACGGCCTGGCCGATCCGGGTGAGGTGGTGTGGGCCTGGGTGCCCTACGAGGAGGACCACAACCGGGGCAAGGACCGCCCGGTGCTGATCATCGGCAGGGATTCTGGCTATCTCCTCGGCCTGATGCTCACCAGCAAGGACCACGATCGCGATCACGCGGCCGAGGCCCGGCACGGCAGGCACTGGCTCGACGTCGGCGCGGGTGGCTGGGACTCCCAGAACCGGCCCAGCGAGGTGCGCCTGGACCGGGTGCTGCGGCTGCGGCCCGAGTCCGTGCGGCGCGAGGGCGCGGCCTTGAGCCGACCGGTGTTCGAGCAGGTCAGCCGGGCCTTCACCGCGCTGGGACGCGACTAGCGCTCAAGCACGCTTGAGTGATCATCGGCGCGCAACGTCGCCGTGCCCTATCGCCGATTCCGCGTGCAGGTCAGCCGCGTTGACGCGGCGTTCCTCTGCTGACACGCGCGTCCCGCCGTTCAAACCCGTTCGCGCCGCAACACGGGGCAGCTTGAACGGCGCTAGTATGGCTTTGCACCGTCCCTGAAGAGGGACGCTGCTCGGTTCGCGATGACCTCCTTCCAGGGTTGTCGGGCCCGCCCGTAAACCGGCGGGTCAGGGCGCCCGCAGGGGTGGCCCGTCCGGTCCCGCGATGTCGATCTCGCGGAATCCGGTGAGGCAGCGGCGTCTCGGAGCAGCCATCCGGCTCTCCTGGCGCAGACATCATCGTCCGACCGCGGGGAGTACGGGCGGACCACTCGCCCGGCCACCGTGCCGGGCGTTTAGAGGAGGAGTCTGTGGCTCGACAGGGCCGGCGTCAGGCGGGCGGCGCCACCGCCGACACGACAAACGCCCAGGGCGGTCGCCGGACCGCTTCGCGCAAGCAGCGACGCGCCCCCGCCTCCGCCCCTGAGGACGTCATCTCGGTGCTGGCCCGCGCCGTCCGTGAGGTGGAAGCGACTGTCGAGCGTCGGCGCGTGACGCCCCAGGTCCGCACGAAGTTCCAGGTCGTGGCACTGCTTCTGCGCGAGGAGAACGCCCGGGTCCGGCAGGACCGCACCAGCAGCCAAGCTCACCGGGCCGAGCAGCTCAAGCGCCTGGACGGGATCGCCACGATCCTGGCGAAGACTGCCGTACGCGATCCCGGGCTGCTCGCGCTCCTGGCGGAGGATGCCGTCGTCTCCGACGCGGCCAGGTCGCTCAAGCGGGACATGCTGCGGGCGGTGGGCCTGGAACCGGCGCCCGAGCAGGCCCCGCCGACAGAGTCCGTGGCCGCTCCGGCCGGCGCCGAGCGCCGGGTCGTGCCCCAGTCGGTCGTCTCTCGGCAGTTGGCCAACCCGTTCCTGGCCCCCGACTTCTCCTCCGCCCGGCCGAGCACTGTCGGTTCACGCCGCTTGGCCGGCTGGGAGCTGCTCAACCCGCTCCTCAACGCCTTTGAACGCGCTGACGGCGGAGCCCCGGCGTGCATGGCCCTGCCGGAGCCGCGCCCGCTGCGCGTGCCGCGCGACCGGAAGCTGATGCCCCACCAGGCGCAGCTGGTCGCCGCCGCCGCCGCCGGCCACCGGACCTTCCTGCTGGCCGACGAGCCAGGCCTGGGCAAGACGGCTCAGGCGCTGCTCGCCGCGGAGGCGGCGAACGCCTACCCGCTGCTGGTGGTCGTGCCGAGCGTCGTCAAGACCAACTGGGTGCGCGAGGTCGGCCTGTGGACACCGAAACGCTCGGCCACCGTGGTGCACGGCAACGGTGACACCGTCGACGGCTTCGCCCACATCGTCGTAGTCAACTACGAGGTGCTCGACCGTCACGTGGGATGGTTCGGCGAGTTCGGGTTCCGCGGCATGGTCGTCGATGAGGCGCACTTCATCAAGAACAAGACCTCACAACGCTCGAAACACGTCCTGGACCTCTCCAAGCGCATCCAGTCCCGCACGCCGCGTCCCTTGCTGATGGCCCTCACCGGCACCCCGCTGATCAACGACATCGAGGACTTCCGAGCCATCTGGCAGTTCCTCGGCTGGATCGACGAGGCCGAGCCGCGCGCCGAGCTGATGGACGCTCTCGAGAAGACCGGCCTGACCCCCGCGGACCCCGGGTTTCACACCGCCGCCCGCAAGTGCGTGATCGACCTCGGCATCGTCCGTCGCCGCAAAGTCGATGTGGCTGCCGACATCCCCGCCCGGCGCACCGCTGACCTGCCCGTCGAGCTCGACGAGAAGGCCGGCCGTTCGATCCGGGCGGCCGAGCGCGAGCTCGCTCGCCGCATGGTGGCGCGGTACGAGACCGCGCTGGCCAACCGCCGGTCCGGTCTCGACACCGGTGGCATCGACCACGACCTCGTGCGCAAGGTGGCGACGTGGGAGCAGAAGGACGCGAGCACGACCAAGACCGGCGAGAACGTGTTCAGCATGATGCGACGCATCGGCCAGGCCAAGGCCGGCCTCGCCGCCGACTACGCCGCGCAGCTCGCGCGCAGCGCCGGCAAAGTGGTCTTCTTCGCCAAGCACATAGACGTCATGGACGTCGCGGAGGAGGTCTTCGCCAGGCAGGGCATCCGCTACGCCTCGATCCGAGGCGACCAGACGCCGGTGTCACGGCAGAAGAACATCGACGCCTTCGTCAACGACCCGGAGGTCGCCATCGCGGTGTGCTCCCTGACGGCGGCCGGGGTGGGCCTCAATCTGCAGGTCGCCTCCAACATCGTGCTGGCCGAGCTGTCCTGGACCGACGCCGAGCAGACTCAGGCCATCGACCGCAGCCACCGGATCGGTCAGACCGAACCCGTCACCGCCTGGCGCATCATCGCCGCGCAGACGATCGACAGCAGGATCGCTGAGTTGATCGACAGCAAGGCGGGACTCGCCGCCAGAGCGCTGGACGGCTCCGATGAGCAGGTGTGGTCATCGGCCGACGTGCAGCACGAGGCGCTGGTCGCATTGTTGACAGACGCGTTGTCTGCGACGTCGCTGGATCGGGCAGTCTCACAGGGCAGCCACTGACCCAGGCGCTGCCAGGGCCGGGGAGCCCTCAGCGGGTGAGCAGCGGCAGCACTTCGGCGGCCGCGTCGTCGCCGTAGGACTCGGCGAGCCGCTCGGCGAACTCGTGCGCCTTGACCACGTACTCCTGGGTGCCGACGGTCTCCAGCACCAGGGTTGCGAGCAGGCTGCCCACCTGAGCCGAACGCTCCCACGACAGACCCCAGGTGCGCCCGGTCAGCAAGCCGGCCCGGAAGCCGTCGCCGACGCCGGTCGGGTCGATCTTGGCCCGCTCCTTGGCGACCGGGACGTGCACCCGCTCCAGGTCGCGGCCGTAGATGTCGGCGCCGTTCTTGCCGTGAGTGGTCACCTGGACGCCGACCTGGGCCAGCACCTCGGCCTCGCTCCAGCCGGTCTTGGACTCCAGCAGGCTCTTCTCGTAGTCGTTGGTGAACAGCAACTCCGCGCCCTCGACCAGCGAGCGAAGGTCCTCGCCGCTCATCCTGGCGATCTGCTGGGACGGGTCGGCGGCGAAGCGGTAGCCCCGCTCGCGGGCCTCGACCGAGTGCCGGACCATCCCCTGCGGGTCATCGGCGCTGATCACGATCAACTCGGCCCCGGTGCGCTCGACCGCCGGACGCAGTTCGATGTTGCGCGCCTCGCTCATCGCCCCGGCGTAGAACGAGGCGATCTGGCACATGTCCTCATCGGTGGTGCAGACGAACCGGGCGGTGTGGTGCGCCTCGGAGACGTACACCGAGTCACAGTCCACCCCGTTGCGCTCAAGCCAGGACCGGTAGTCAGTGAAGTCCTGGCCGACCGCCCCGACCAGCACCGGCCGCTCCCCGAGCTGCCCCATGCCGTAGGCGATGTTGGCGGCCACGCCACCACGCCGGACCACCAGGTCATCGACCAGGAAGCTCAGCGACACCTGGTGCAGCTGGTCGGCCAGCAACTGCTCGGCGAACCGACCCGGAAAGTGCATCAGATGATCGGTCGCGATGGAGCCGGAGAGGAGAACGGGCACGGATTCAGCCACCTGTCAGCGAAGAACGGGCGTCCCGGGCACTTGCTGGGTGCAGCGAGTGCGAAGGACGCCCGTCCGGAGTTGTTGTGGAGTGAAGACTAGCCGCAGAAGGAGTTACCGCAGGCGCAACCGCCGCCGGCGTTCGGGTTGTCGATCTCGAAACCCTGCTTCTCGATGGTGTCGGTGTAGGTGATGGTGGCGCCGGCGAGCAGCGGCACGCTCGCCCGGTCGACCACCAGCGGAACCGTGCCCGCGCCCTGGATGGGCTGGTCGATGGCGACGTCGCCGTCGAGGGAGCGCTCGTCGAAGAAGAGCTGGTACTGCATGCCGGCGCAACCGCCGGGCTGCACGGCGACGCGCAGGCGCAGGTCGTCGCGGCCTTCGCCGTCCAGCAATTCGCGGACCTTCAGAGCCGCAGCCTCCGACAGCACGACGGGAGCCCCGACGGCGGTGTCCGCAGTGGTGATAGAAATCTCAGTGGCAGTCATGTGGTCCCCAAACAGTTGCTGTGAGCGCGAGGCTCAGCAGTCGTCTCAGCAGTACGTGCTGCCCAGGCCAAGCTCACGCGCAGGCAGCTAGTGCGATAGTACGGCGCGGTCCGCCGGATATCTCATGATACCGCGAGCCGGCCGGCGTGGCGAAGCTAGCGATCGGTCTGACCGGGAGTCTCGGCGTCGCGTCGGGGCTGGTCCGCACCGCGCCGGCCCTCGGTCCACAAGGAGTCGGGCTCGGGGTCGTCGCGGTACTCCTCGTCCTGCCCTCCGGCGCGGTAGCCGGCCTCGCCGCGATCCGCCGGGCGGTAGCCGGCGCCGCCGCGGTCCTCGGGGCGGTAGCTGCTCGCGCCGCGATCGGGGTGGTCCCGCTCCCGGTCCGAGCGCTCCCGGTCCGAGCGCTCCCGGTCCGAGCGCTCGCGCTCCAGGCGCTCACGCTCGCGATCGGGGTGGTCGTGGTCGTCGCGATCGGCGCCGCCACGGTAGGCGCCGCCGGCCACCGGCAGCTGCGCGGTGGCGCCCGCCGCGTCGTGAGCCGGCGCCGGCTCGCCCTGCAGCCGGCGACGGGACTCATCGAGGTCGGAATCCCGGAAACCCGGCTCGTCGTCGTCGCGGGCCCGTTGCCGCTCGCGGGCTCGGATGAACAGGTTGTCCAGGGCCAGGGGCCCCGGGCCGCCCAGCAGGAAGATCGACAGCGCGGCTGCGACCGCCAGGTCGACGGCGGTGAACCAGCCGCTGGAGCCGGTGTACTCCTTGACGCCGTTCCAGTCGATGCTCAGCAGGATCAGGGTCGTCAGGATCATGCCGCCCAACGCCGCGAACCGGGTCAACAGGCCGACCAGCAGACCCAGCCCGATGGCGATCTCGGCATAGGCGGTGATATGGCCGAACAGCGACGGATGGTCGACCAACGGGCCGAGCATGCCGGCCAGCGGGGAGTCGCCCTCGCTGGCCGCGTCCACCGTGGACTTGAAGCCGTTGCGCGAGTCCGGCTCGAAGAAGTCGGGATAGGTGAGCTTGGCGTAGCCGGCGAAGCAGAACAGGGCGGCCAGAAAGAGCCGTAACGGCAGCACCGGCCAACCGTTGGCCCTGATTCGGCGGGGGTCGCGGACAGCTGGTTCGGGGCGGGCGGCCGGCTCGTCGGCCAGCCGCGTTCGAGCTTTGCGCATCTCGTCCCTGCCTTCGGGTTGGCGGCCTGGCGCGGCCGGCGACAGGTTCGACGCCGTTGCCCGAGCCCGGCCGGACCAGCTGCCACGCCCCGCCTGTGCTGATCCTCATGCCGACGGATCGGCGCTCAGCAGGCAGACTGTCAGCTGTGACCAGCGTTGATGGGTACAAGAATGCATACGCAGCAGTCGGTGCGGGCGGTTCAACACACGTTACCGACGTTCTCACTGGCCCGGCCGGCTCCTCGGCGCGGGCCCTGCTGCTGCTCGGCCAGGGCAGCGATCCCGACTCCGAGCGCGGGGTGGACTGCCCGGGTGAGCTGCCCGCGGCCTCAGATCCGACTCTCGTCGAACGGGCCAGGGCAGCCAAGGCGGCGCTGGGCGAGAAGGTCTTCGTCCTGGGCCACCACTACCAGCGCGACGAGGTCATCCAGTTCGCCGATGTGACAGGTGACTCCTTCAAGCTCGCTCGGGACGCCGCAGCCCGGCCCGAGGCCGACTACATCGTGTTCTGCGGAGTGCACTTCATGGCCGAGTCGGCCGACATCCTCACGGGCCAGAACCAGCGGGTGCTGCTGCCCGACCTGGCCGCCGGCTGCTCGATGGCCGACATGGCGCGCGACTTCCAGGTGCTCGACTGCTGGGACGCCCTGAGCGACGCCGGCATCGCCGAGCAGACCGTCCCGGTCACCTACATGAACTCCTCGGCCGCGATCAAAGCCTTCACCGGCGAGCACGGCGGCCTGGTCTGCACCTCCTCCAACGCCCGGCGGGCGTTGCGCTGGGCCTTCGACCAGCATCAGGACGGCCAAGGAAAGGTGCTCTTCCTGCCCGACCAGCACCTGGGACGCAACACCGCGGTGCGCGAGCTGGGGCTGAGCCTGGATGACTGCGTGGTCTACAACCCCTTCAAGCCCAACGGCGGGCTCACCGTCGAGGAGCTGCGCCAGGCCCGGATGATCCTGTGGCGCGGGCACTGCTCGGTGCACGGCCGGTTCACCGCCGAGCAGGTCGCCAACGTGCGTGAGCGGGTGCCCGGCGTGCGGGTGCTGGTGCATCCCGAGTGCACCTACGAGGTGGTCAGCGCAGCCGACCTGGTCGGTTCGACCGAGTACATCATCAAGACCATCGAGGCGGCGCCGGCCGGTTCGGCATGGGCCATCGGCACCGAGCTGAACCTGGTGCGCCGGCTGGCCGAGGCGCATCCGGACAAGGTGATCACCTTCCTGGAGTCCACCGTCTGTTACTGCGCCACCATGAACCGGATCGACCTGCCGCACCTGGTGCGCACCCTGGAGTCGCTGGTGCGCGGCGAGGTGGTCAACCAGATCACCGTCGAGCCGACGGTGGCCGCCAAAGCCCGGCTCGCGCTGGACCGGATGCTGGCACTGCCCGAGCTGCCACCAGCCACCGCGCCTGACCCCGCCACAATCTGACCCGCCACCACCTGACCCATCGGATCCCCACCACGTCCGAACCAGCCCCGACAGAGAGCTCGCCGTGAACCTGATCCGCCGCAAAGCCGCCGCCGAGACCGCGGTCGAAACTTCGACCACGCCAGAGCCCGAACCCGGTCCCGCCTCGGCGCGCGCGCCCAAGGGACGCCCGACCCCCAAGCGCCGGACGAACTCCATCCCGCCGCCACCGGCGCCCAAGACCCGCAAGGAAGCCGCCGCCTGGCAGAAGCAGCAGGGCAGCAAGGCCAAGGTCGCCGGCCAGAAGAAGCTGACCCCCGGCGAGTACCGCGAGGCGGTCAAGGCCGGCGACCCGCGGGTGCTGCCCCGCCGCGACCAGGGCCCGGTCCGCGCCCTGGCCCGGGACTACGTCGACTCTCACCGGATGGCCTCGAACTACCTACTGCTGCTGTTCCCGCTGATGCTGGTCGGCTACGCGATCCCCTCGCTGCAGATCATGACCCTGGGGCTGTTCGGCCTGCTGCTGGCCGAGTGGATCTACACCGGCTCCAAGATCCGCAAGCTGGCCGTGGCCCGCGGCCTGCAGAGCAGGGAGTCGGCGGTCTCGCTGGGCTTCTACGCCGGCAGCCGCGCCTACTTCCGGCGTAGCTGGCGACGCCCGCTGCCCCGGGTCGAGCTGGGCGACGAGATCTGAGCCGCCGAGCTTCGGTACCCAGCCAGGACCGAGCTAAGGAGCTGAGCACGCGACTGGCCGGGGGTGCCTCGCCCGGCCCGTCGCGGCGCCTCAGCTGGGCCGGCGGGCCGGGGCGTTCTCAGCGGTCTTGGCCGGGTCACGCACGACCACGTCGCCCAGTGCCTGGTCAATGCGCTTCATCGCCTCGTCAGCGATCCTGACTCCGGCGGCCTTGACGTTCTCCTGCACCTGTTCCGGTCGGGAGGCGCCCACCAGGGCAGCCGAGACGTTGTCGTTCTGCAGCACCCAGGCCACCGCCAGCTGAGCCATCGTCAGCTCCAACTCCTCGGCGATCGGCTTGAGCGCCTGCACCCGGCTCAGCACGTCGTCGTTGAGGAACCGCTGGACCATGTCCGCGCCGCCCTTGGCGTCGGTGGCCCGTGAGCCAGCCGGCGGCTGCTGTCCCGGCAGGTACTTGCCGCTCAGCACGCCCTGGGCGATCGGGGACCAGACGATCTGGCCGACACCCAGCTCCCGGGAGGCCGGGATCACCTCGTCCTCGATCACCCGCCACAGCATCGAGTACTGCGGCTGGCTGGAGATCAAGCCGATGCCGAGCTCGCGGGCCAGCGCGTGACCGGCCCGCAGCTGCTCGGCCGTCCACTCACTGACGCCGATGTAGAGCGCCTTGCCCGCCCGGACCACGTCGGCGAAGGCCTGCATGGTCTCTTCCAGCGGGGTGTCGGGGTCATAGCGGTGCGCCTGGTACAGGTCGACATAGTCGGTCTGCAGCCGGCTCAACGAGCCGTCGATGGACTCCATGATGTGCTTGCGGGACAGGCCGCAGTCATTCGGCCCGGCGGGTCCGGTCGGCCAGTACACCTTGGTGAAGATTTCCAGTGACTGGCGGCGTTCGCCCTTGAGCGCCTCTCCCAGCACCGTCTCGGCCTTGGTGTTGGCGTAGACGTCGGCGGTGTCGAAGGTGGTGATTCCGCAGTCCAGAGCGGCCTGGACGCACTGCTTCGCCACGTCGTTCTCGACTTGGGAGCCGTGGGTCAGCCAGTTGCCGTAGGTGACGGTCGAGATCTTGAGTCCGCTGCTTCCGAGGTATCGAAATTCCATGCATTCGAGCCTAAGCCGAAAATCCTGGGGTTGTTCAAGCGGATGGCAACGAGGCTGCCTCGCTGAGCCCTGCCTCGCTGAGCCCTGCCTCGCTGGACCCTGCCTCGCTGAGCCCTGCCTCGCTGAGCCCTGCCTCGCCAGCCAGGAGGCGTCACCGACGCCGCGCGGCGCGTCGGAGCCGTCGCCAGCCTTACTCCTCCAGCGGCATCGGGCCGTAGACGTGCTTGCCGTCATGCTCCAGGCTCACACCCGCCACCCCAGCCTCGGCCAGCATCCTCCAGGCTTCACCCAGCCAGCTCTCGGCGTCGGACTGGCTGGGAAAGTCGCCCGGGTTCTCGGCCTCAGGGCTCTCGGGCTCGTACTTCCAGGTCCATGACATCTGCGCGCCGCCTTCGTGTCGAGGTCGTTGAGGATCTCTGCCAGCAGGCGCCGGTCGGCGACCTGCTGATGTCGCGCTCACGCTAGCGTCCCGGCTGAGCCCGGTCGCGGCGGCTGCCTTAGGCTGCGATCGGCACTGGCTGGTTTCTCACCGGCGGGCCGCGCTGGCGAGCCGCTGGGCTTCCGCATGGGGCTCGCTCGGCGAAAGGGGTCCTGGATTGGCGGCGCGACGGCGCACTCTGGTGCTCGGCGGCGTGCGGTCGGGCAAGTCGAGGTGGGCCGAGCGGCAACTGGCCGAGCACGACCGGGTCGACTACCTCGCGACCGCGGCCGAACGCGACGACGCCGACTGGGCCCGCCGGATCGCCGAGCACCGCCAGCGCCGGCCCGCGCACTGGCGAACCGTGCAGACCCTGGAGCTGGCCGCCGCGCTGGCCGCGCCCGCGGCGCCGCTGCTGGTGGAGGATCTGGGCAACTGGCTGGCCCGCACCATAGATCGCACCGGCGGCTGGGACGGTGAGCTCTCCGGCTTCCGGGCCGCGGCGGCCGAGCTGGTGAGCGCCTGGCAGAAAAGTCCCGGCCGGGTGGTGCTGGTGAGCAACGAGGTGGGCAGCGGCATCCATCCGGAGTCCAGGTCCGGCCGGATCTTCGCCGACGAGCTGGGCCGGCTGAACACCGCGCTGGCCGCCGACGCCGACGAGGTCGTCCTGGTGGTGGCAGGCCTGCCGTTGTGGCTGCGCACGCCGCCGCCCGAGCGCCCGGGCGCCTCGCCCGGGCAGTCAGGAGAGCAGCAATGACCTCATCCGAGCCGGCGGCGAGCCCGCTGCACGCCACCCTGGCCGGCATCGGCCACCCCGACGCCGACGCCGCGCACGCCGCCAAGCTCCGGCAGGAGGAGCTCACCAAGCCGACCGGCGCGCTGGGGATGCTCGAAGAGCTGTCGATCTGGGCCTGCAGCGCGCAAGGGCAGTGCCCGCCGCACGCCTTCGAGCGGACCCGGGTGGTGGTCTTCGCCGGCGACCACGGCATCACCGCCGCCGGGGTGTCGGCCTACCCGGCCGAGGTGACCGCGCAGATGCTGGCCAACATCGCAGCCGGCGGCGCCGCCGTCAACGTGCTGGCCGCCGCGGCCGGCGCCGGCGTCCGGGCGTTGGACCTTGCGGTGGACTCCGACACAGACCCGGCGCTGTCCAAGCACAAGATCCGCCGCTCCAGCGGGCGGATCGACCGCGAGGACGCCCTCAGCCAGGACGAGGCCGAGCGGGCGCTGGCTGCCGGCATCGCGATCGCCGACGAGGAAATCGACAGCGGCGCGCAACTGCTGATCGCCGGTGACATGGGGATCGGCAACACCACCCCGGCCTCGGTGCTGATCTCGGTGCTCACCGGCGCCGAGCCGATCAAGGTGGTGGGCCGCGGCACCGGCGTCGACGACGCCGGTTGGGCCCGAAAGTGCGCCGCCATCCGCGACGCCAGGCGCCGGGCCTGGCCGCATCGAGAGGACCTGACCCGGCTGCTGGCGGTGGCCGGCGGCGCCGATCTGGCGGCGATGACGGGGTTCCTGCTGCAGGCCGCCAACCGCCGCACGCCGGTCCTGCTGGACGGGCTGGTGGTCAGCGCCGCGGCGCTCGTCGCCCAGCTGGGCAACCCCCGGGTGGTGCACTGGCTGCAGGCCGCGCACCTGTCCGCCGAGCCGGCCCACGAGCTGGCCCTGCACCGGCTGGGGCTGACGCCGATCCTGCGGCTGGAGATGCGGCTGGGTGAGGGCACCGGGGCGCTGGTGGCGTTACCGGTGCTGCGGGCCGCCGTGTTGAGCTTGGCGCAGATGGCCACCTTCGCCGAAGCCCAGGTGGCCACCCGGCAGTCGAGCGACGGGGGATGAGTGCCGGAGCCGACCGCTGGCCGGTGGGCGCCGGGTTGCGGTTGTCGCTGACCACGCTGACGGTGCTGCCGCTGCGGGCCGGCCGGGTGGACCGGCGCACCGCGGCGCTGGCGATGGCCTGGGCGCCGGCCGTCGGGCTGGCGCTCGGGGCGGTGCTGGCCGCCACGGCCTGGGGGCTGACCGAACTGGGACTCGCTCCCCTGCCGAGCGCGGCCGTGCTGGTGGCCCTGGCCGCGTCGCTGACCCGCGGCCTGCACCTGGACGGTCTTGCCGACACCTTCGACGCGCTCGGCTCCTACACCACCGCCGACCGGGCGCTGGCCATCATGAAGTCTCCGGAGGCCGGGCCGCTCGGGGTGAGCGCGATCGCGGCGGTGCTGCTGGTGGACGCGGCGGCGCTGTCGGCGCTGGTGGCCAGGCACGACTGGTTGGTGATCGCCGCCGGATACGCGGTGGGCCGGCTCGGCATCACGCTGTGCTGCGCGCGCCGGATACCGGCCGCCCGGCCCGACGGGCTGGGCGCGCTGGTGTCGGGCAGCGTGCCGGCGGCGGCGTGCGCGGCCTGGGCACTCGCGCTGGTCGGCCTCGGCGCGGTCGCCAGCCAGCTCTCAGGCGCCGCGGGCCCGGACTGGCCGGGAGCGCACTGGGTCAGGGCGGGGTCGGCGGTGCTGCTGGGCTGCGCCGTGGCGCTGCTGCTGGTCCGGCACTGCGTGCGCCGGTTCGGCGGCGTGACCGGCGACGTGCTCGGCGCCGGCTGTGAACTGGCGACAGCGGTGGCGCTGCTGGCGTTGAGCGCCGCCTGAGGCGCTGGGTGGCGCTGCTGGCGTTGAGCGCCGCCTGAGGCGCTGGGTAGCGCTGGGTGGCGTTGAGCGGGCCGCTAGCGGACGTGGGAGGGCACGAACGGCGGCTTGACCACCGTGGCGGCCAGCCGGCGGCCGCGGACGTCGACCCAGACCTCGGCGGACTCGCCGATGTCGGCAGCGGTGTCGATCAGGGCCAGCGCGATCCCCTTGCCCAGGGTCGGCGAGAACGTCCCCGAGGTGGTCTGGCCGATCACCGTGCCGTCGACGTCCAGGACGTTCATGTGCCCTCGTGGAACGCCCCGGTCGGTCACCAGCAGCCCGCGCAGCCGGCGGGACGGACCAGCCGCCTTCTCTGCCAGCAGCGCCTCCCGGCCCCAGAACTGCGGCTTCTGCCAGCCGACCGCCCATGACGAGCCGGCCTGCACGGGGCTGATCTGGCGGGTCAGGTCCTGTCCGTGCAGCGGATAGCCCATCTCGGTGCGCAGGGTGTCCCGGGCGCCGAGGCCGGCCGGCATGCCGCCCAGGGGGCGGCCGGCCTCGACCAGCGCGTCCCACAGCGCCGGCGCGTCGTTCCAGGCCGGGATCAGCTCGTAGCCGTGCTCGCCGGTGTAGCCGGTCCGGCAGACCCGCACCGGCCGGCCGTCGAGCTCGGCGTCGACGAAGCTGACGTAGTCCAGCTCGACGGGCAGGCCCAGGGACTGCAGCAACTCCGGAGACTTGGGACCCTGCACGGCGAGCACGGCGAAGTCCTCGTGCTGGTTGGTCACCGTGACCCCGGCCGGGGCGGCGGCGGCCAGCAGGCCGACCACCTCGTCGGCGTTGGCCGCGTTCGGCATCAGGAACACCTGCTCGTCACTGACCAGGTAGCTGAAGACGTCGTCGATGACGCCCCCGTCCTCGGCGCAGCACAAGGTGTACTGCGCCTGGCCGGGTCCGATCTTGCCCAGGTCAGCCGTCAGGCAGGAGTTCACGAAGTCCCGGGCGCCGGGGCCCGCGACCGTCGCCTTGCCCAGGTGCGAGACGTCGAAGACGCCCACGGCCGACCGGACCGCGGTGTGCTCGGCGATCACGCCGCCGCCGGACGCGCCGTATTCGATGGGCATCTGCCAACCGCCGAAGTCGGCGAGCTTGGCTCCGAGACCGACGTGACGGTCGTGCAACGGTGAACGGCGCAGCTCAGTCATGGCGCAACGGTACCGACCCGGCTCGGCGCGTCGGCAGCCGTGTCATGAACCGGTTCAGGCCAGCCTGCGACGGGCAAACCGGCTGCCGAGCGCACGTCACATACAGTTGCCGCATGACTTCGGTTTCCTTGATCGACAGCACGGCCCCGCTCACCGCTGACGCGATCGTGATCGCCACGGTCTGCACTGCTGACGGGGTGGCGCTGGCCGACGGCGCGGCCGGCGTCGACGCGGCTCTCGGCGGCGTCCTGCTGGCGGCGCTGCGAGCCATGGACGCCACCGGCAAGGCCGACGAGGCGATCAAGATCCCGACGCTGGGCAAGAGCGCCGCGCCGCTGGTCGTGGCGGCGGGTCTGGGCGTGGCCGAGCCGAGCACCCTCGACCCGGAATCGGTGCGACGCGCCGTAGGAACCGCGCTGCGCGGGTTGGAGTCGGCCCAGCGGGTGGCGGTGGCGATCGGTTCGGGCACCGATCCGGAGCTGGTGCAGGCCATCTCCGACGGCGCGCTGCTGGGTGGCTACCGGTTCACCCGGTACAAGCCGAGCGCCAAGCCGGCCGCGCTGCGGCGGGTCGACATCGCGGTCACCGAGCCTGCCCATGCCGGCGCCAAGGCCGCGATCCGGCGGTCGAAGATCATCACCGAGGCGGTCAACAACACCCGCGACCTCGTCAACACCCCGGCCAACCACCTCAATCCGGTGACTTTCGCCGCCTATGCCCGCGAGCACGGCGAGGCCGCCGGCCTGGCCGTCGAGGTGCTCGACGAGCGCGCCCTCAAGCGCGGCCGCTACGGGGCCATCCTCGCGGTCGGCGGGGGCGCCGCGACGCCGCCGCGGCTGGTGCGGCTGAGCTACCAGCCGGCCAGAGCCCGGACCAGTGTCGCGCTGGTGGGCAAGGGCATCACCTTCGACACCGGCGGCCTGAACCTCAAGGTGGCCAACATGGCCGAGATGAAGTCCGACATGGCCGGCGCCGCCGCAGTCATCGAGTCGATCATCGCGGCGGCCCGGCTGAAGCTGCCGATCGCGATCACCGCGACTGTCCCGATGGCCGAAAACGCGGTGTCAGGCTCGTCCTACCGGCCCTCCGACATCCTGGAGCTGCGGGACGGGCGCACCGTCGAGATCGACAACACCGACGCCGAGGGCCGGCTGATCCTGGCCGACGCGATCCTGCGGGCGTGCGAGGACTCCCCCGACTACCTGATCGAGACGGCCACCCTGACCGGCGGCCAGGTGGTCGCGCTGGGCAACGGGACCTCCGGGGTGATGGGCAGCGAGGCGTTCCGCGACCGGGTGGTGGCCCTGGGCGCCGCCGCCGGCGAGTCGCTGTGGCCGATGCCGATACCGCCCCGGCTGCGCAAGGCGCTGGACTCGCCGGTGGCCGACCTGGTCAACGTGCCCAAGGACCGCACCGCCTCGATGCTCATCGCCGCCGCCTTCCTCAGCGACTTCGTGCCCGAGGGCCTGGAGTGGGTGCACATGGACATCGCCGGCCCAGCCTTCCTGCACTCTGCTTCGGGTTACAACGCCCAGGGCGGCACCGGCGTCATCGTCCGGACGATCCTGGCAAGCCTGGCCGATCTGGCGGCGAGCTGAGCGTCCGCAGAGCCGGCGGGGCCGGGCGTTGAGCAGAACCCGCCCGGCTGCCCGCGTATGAACACGAAGTGACAAGATGGAACCGGCTCGGCAGTGCGTCGAGCCAGCTGGACTCATTGGTGACGATCGGGGCGGCGAAGCCCCGAAGCTTGGAGACATCTCGTGGCAGCCGAAGGGGCCGAGAACAACGTAGACATCGTGATCCTCGGTGGTGGCAGCGGCGGTTATGCCGCGGCACTGCGCGCCGCCGAGCTGGGCAAGTCCGTCGTGCTGATCGAGAAGGACAAGGTCGGCGGGACCTGCCTGCATCGGGGGTGCATCCCGACCAAGGCGCTGTTGCATGCCGGTGAGGTCGCCGACTCCGCCCGCGAGAGCGCGCAGTTCGGGGTCAACGCCAGCTTTGAAGGCATCGACATGGCCGGCGTCCACAAGTACAAGGACGGGGTCATCTCCAAGAACTGGAAGGGCCTGCAGGGCCTGATCCGCAGCCGCGGCATCACCATCGTCGAGGGCGAGGGCCGCCTCACCGGCCCCAAGCAGGTCACGGTCGGGGACCAGACCTACACCGGCGCCAACGTCATCCTGGCCACCGGCTCGTACGCCAAGACGCTGCCCGGCCTGGAGATCGACGGCCAGCGAGTCATCACCAGTGACCACGCGTTGGGGCTGGACCGCGTTCCGGCCAGCGCCATCGTCCTCGGCGGCGGCGTGATCGGCTGCGAGTTCGCCAGCGCCTGGAAGTCCTTCGGCGTCGACGTCACCATCGTCGAGGCGCTGCCGCACCTGGTGCCGCTGGAGGACGAGTCCAACTCCAAGCTGCTCGAGCGCGCCTTCCGCCGCCGCGGCATCGGCTTCAAGCTGGGCGCCCGCTACGACCGTGTCGAGCACACCGACAACGGCGTGAAGGTCCACCTGCAGGACGGCCAGACGCTCGAGGCCGAGGTGCTGCTCGTCGCCGTCGGGCGCGGCCCGACCTCGGCAAACCTCGGCTACGAGGAGGCCGGTGTGAGCATGGACCGGGGCTTCGTGCTCGTCGATGAGTACTGCCGCACCAACGTCGACGGTGTCTACGCCGTCGGCGACCTGATCCCCACCCTGCAGCTGGCCCACGTGGGCTTCGCCGAGGGCATCCTGGTGGCCGAGCACATCGCCGGTGAGCCGGTGGTGCCGATCGACTACGCCGGCGTCCCGCGGATCACCTACTCCAGCCCCGAGGTGGCCTCGGTCGGGCTCACCGAGGTGCAGGCAGCCGAGAAGTTCGGCGCCGACAAGATCAAGACCGTGACCTATGACCTGTCCGGCAACGGTCGCAGCGCCATCCTCAACACCAAGGGCGCGGTGAAGCTGATCGCCGAGAACACCGACGGCGCCGTAGGCAGGGTGCTGGGCGTGCACATCGTGGGCGACCGGGTCGGCGAGCTGATCGCCGAGGCGCAGCTGATCTACAACTGGGAGGCCCTGCCCAGCGAGGTCGCCCAGCTGATCCACCCGCACCCGACGCAGTCCGAGGCCATCGGCGAGGCGCACCTGCTGCTCGCCGGCAAGCCGCTGCACGTGCACGACTGACCTGACCTGACCCGAGCCGCGGGCCGCGCCAGGCCCGCGGCTCGGCGTGTCACGCCTTGATCCCACGATAGGAGCCAGAAGACATGCCGGTCTCAGTGACCATGCCGCGCCTCGGTGAGAGCGTGACCGAAGGAACCGTTACCCGCTGGCTCAAGCAGGAGGGTGATCAGGTCACCGCGGACGAGCCGCTACTGGAGGTCTCGACGGACAAGGTCGACACCGAGGTGCCCTCGCCGGCGTCCGGCATCCTGACCTCGATCAAGGTCGCCGAGGACGAGACGGTCGAGATCGGCGTCGAGCTGGCGGTCATCAGCGACGCCAGCGAGGCCTCGGCCGGCTCTGAGCCGGCGGAGGAGAGCTCCGAGCCGGCGGCTGAGGAGCCCGAGGCTGACAGCTCCGCTGAGGAGCCGGCCGCTGAGGACGAGGCTGATGAGGACGAGGCTGATGAGCCGGCTGCCGAGGATGCTCCGGCTGCGCAGGCGACGCCTGCCGACGAGCAGTCCACCGACGAGCAAGCTCCGGACGAGCCGGTCAGCGAGGCCGCTCCGGAGGCAGGGTCGACCGGCTCGCCTGACCAGCAGCAGGGCTCGGCAGGCCAGTCGGACGCCGCGAGCCAGCCGCCCGCTCCGCCGGCCGCTCCGGCCCCAGCGGCCGCTCAAGCCCCGGCAGCCGCTCCGCCTCCCGCTGCTGCCGCTCCGGCTGCGTCAGCTCCGGCGGCGTCAGCTCCGGCGGCGTCAGCTCCGGCTGCGAAACCGGTCCCGGCCGCGGTCGATGACGACGAGGTCGCCGGCACCTACGTGACACCTCTGGTGCGCAAGCTGGCCAGCGAGCACGGCGTCGACCTGAACTCCCTGACCGGCACCGGCGTCGGTGGCCGGATCCGCAAGTCTGACGTGCTCTCAGCGGCCCAGGCCGCCGCTGAGCAGCGTGCCGAGGCCGAGGCGGCGGCGGCAGCTCCGCCGGCTGCGGCGGCTGCGGCGCCGGCGGCTGCGGCAGCTCCGGTCGCGGCCGCTCAGAGCACGGCGCCTGTCGTTGACAACGCCCTGCGTGGCCAGACGGTGAAGCTGTCCCGGCTGCGTCAGGTGATCGCTGCTCGGATGGTGGAGTCGCTGCAGACGTCGGCGCAGCTCACCACCGTGGTCGAGGTGGACATCACCAGGATCGCCCGGCTGCGCGAGGCTGCCAAGGTCGACTTCGAGAAGCGCGAAGGCGTCAAGCTGTCGTTCCTGCCGTTCTTCGCGGTGGCCGCTGTCGAAGCCCTCAAGGCGCACCCGAACGTGAACTGCTCGGTCGACACCGAAGCCGGCACGGTGACCTACCACGAGGCCGAGCACCTGGGAATCGCGGTGGACACCGAGCGGGGCCTGTTGGTGCCGGTCATCCACAACGCCGGTGACTTCAACCTCGCCGGCGTCGCCCGCAAGATCGCCGACCTGGCCGAGCGGACCCGGACCAACAAGGTGTCGCCGGACGAACTCGGCGGCGGCACCTTCACCCTGACCAACACCGGCAGCCGTGGCGCCCTGTTCGACACCCCGATCATCAACCAGCCGCAGGTCGCGATCCTGGGGACCGGGGCTGTGGTCAAGCGTCCGGTGGTGATCTCGGACGAGCGGCTGGGCGAGATCATCGCCATCCGTTCGATGGTCTACCTGGCGCTGTCCTATGACCACCGGATCGTCGACGGGGCAGACGCCGCGCGCTTCCTGACCACCATGAAGACCCGGCTCGAGGCCGGCGCCTTCGAACGCGCGCTCGGACTAAGCTGAGGTTGTGACGAGCCGGGCCCGGCGATGACCAGGCCGGTCAGCCGCGGCGACGGCGGACCGTGCCTGCGCCGGGGTGCGCTGTGAAGGTCGTCGTCGCCGGGGCGTCCGGCTTCATCGGCAAGGCACTGGTCATCGACCTGCGTGGCCACGGCCATGAGGTCAGCACCCTGGTACGCCGCAGCCCGGCGTCGGAGTCGGAATTCCAGTGGCATCCCGAACGGGGCGAGCTTGATCCGCTGGCGCTGGGCGACGCCGACGCGGTGATCAGCCTCTCCGGCGCGGGAGTCGGTGACAAGCGCTGGAACGAGGCTTACCGGCAGGTGCTGGTGCAGAGCCGGGTGCAGCCGACGACCACCATCGCCCGCGCCCTGGCCGAACTGCCGGCCGAGCTTCGGCCCCAGTCGTTCCTGTCGGCGTCGGCGATCGGTTACTACGGTGACCGCGGGGACGAGCCGCTGCCTGAGTCCGCGACCGGCGGCGCCGGGTTCATGGCCGACCTGGTGCGCCGCTGGGAAGCGGCCACCGAGGCTGCCAGCGCTGCCGGGGTGCGGGTGGTGACACTGCGCACCGGCCTGGTGCTCAGCCGCAGCGGCGGCTTGATGAAGCGCCTGATACCGATTTTCAAGATGGGTGCCGGTGGAAGGCTCGGCTCAGGCCGGCAGTACCAACCTTGGATCACGCTGGCCGACGAGATCGGCGCCATCCGGCACATCCTGCGGACTGAGCAGCTCCAGGGCCCGGTCAACCTGGTCGGTCCCGAGCCGGTGCGCAACGCCGAGTTCAGCGCCGAGTTGGCCAGAGCGCTGCACCGGCCGGCCCTGCTGCCGGCGCCGGCCTTCGGCCTTCGGCTGGTGCTGGGCGAGTTCGCCGACGAAGGGGTGCTGCTGAGCCAGCGGGTGCTGCCCGAGAAGCTGATCGGCAGCGGTTACCGGTTCGAGCACGCTGATCTGCGTAGCGCGCTGGCCTGGGCGGTCGCCCACTAGCCGTCAAGGTCGGCGCGAGACTGCCCACAAGGCGGCAGGATCACTGCCCACCCGGCCGTTGTGAGGCGATCCGGAACTCAGCTCCCACCCGAACCAGGCTCAACGCCAGGCGGACCGCACTCGCGGGCAGCGTTCGGCCGCGCACCTCTCCGGCGCAGATCAGCGACGCCGGCGGTTGGCTGGCAGTGACCTGCAACTCCAGGCGCCGCGGGCCGACGCTGGTGACCGCGACGTCCTGGTAGCGGGTGCGCAGCCCGGTCAACCCGCAGCCGGCTGGAATACGTGAGTGGAGCTGGCTGAGGTCTTGGGCGAGCAGGACCGGTGACTGGTAGACGCCGGCCAGCAACTCCGGACGCCCCAGCGCGAACGCCTCGGCGCGCCGTTCGGCCAGCCTTGTCAGCGCCGCTTCGGCCTTCGCCTTGTCGGCCTCAGCCGGGTCAGCGTCAGCCCGGTCAGCATCGGCCGGGCCAGCGTTGGCCCGATCAGCCTCGGCCGGATCAGCATCGGAATCTGCCTCGGCCCGGTCAGGTTTCCGGTCGCGTTCGGCAGCGGCGGTGGTTCGATCCTGGGGAGCGGAGGTCGCCGGCGCAGGGCGGGAGCGCTGCTCGGCGGCTAGGCCAGGCCAGCCCGGCCAGCCACCGCCACGGACGGCGGCCACCCCGGCGCCCAGGGCAGCGATGCTCAGGACCGCTATGGCCGCGACCACGCTCACCCTGGCCAGCCGGCGAGCCGGCCGGGCTGCCGGGCGCGGTTGGTCTGGCGCTGACCTGACCTGCAACCGCGCCACGTGAGTCAGATCGGCCGGCACGGCATCGGCGCCGGCCGGCTGATCCCGCTCAGCCGAGTGCCGGCCGACTCGGGGCGCGATCCGGCCGGCCGCGAGCACCACCGAAGCCGACGGCACGCTGGCGCCCAGGTCGAGCGCGAACTCCGCCGCAGAGCCTCTGCGGTGCGGCTCCGGGTCCAGCGCCCGGATCAGCACGGCGGCCATGGCCTCCGGACAGCCGGCGAGCTTGCCGGGAAGGTCCTCGATAACGCCGCTCGCCGCTCGCGCCAGCACGGCGCGCAGGTCGGCCCGGTCATCGGACTGCCAGGGTCCGGCGCCGGTCAGGCAGTGCAGCGCCACTGCGGCCAGGGAGAACAGGTCGCTGGCCGCCCCGGCGGCGCCCCCGGCCGCCACCACCGGGTCCACATAGGCGGGCGTGCCCAGCGACCGCTCGGGCTCGGCATGCCCGATCAGCATCCGAGCCACCCCCAGGTCGGCCAGCTTCGGTTGGCCAGCGCCGGTGAACAGGATGTTGGCGGCGCTCACGTCACCGTGCAGCACACCCTCGGCATGGGCGTAGGCAAGCGCGGCGGCGATCGGGCTGAGAGCGGCGGCGACCTCGGCCGGGCTGAGCCGGTCGCGCCGACGCAGCAACTGAGCCAGCGAGCCGCCCTGGGCCAATTCCATCACCAGCACCACCGCTGCCGGCGTCTGGACGTACTGGCGCAGCCGGATCAGGCTCGGGTGCTGCAGGGCCGTCAACAACGCGGCCTCGCCGCGCGCCGAGGCGACCAGCTCGGCCGTCCGGCGCGGATCGCCCTGTCCGGGCAGGATGATCCTCTTCAGCGCCACCGGCTCAGCGGTGTCAGCCGTGCGGGCCGACCACACCTCGGCATGGCTGCCATAGCCGATGAGCTGGTCGACGTGGTAACCGGAGACGGTGAATGCCATCGGGCCACGGTAGGAGAACCGGGCACGTCGCTGCTGAAGTTGTCCACAGCCCGGGTGAGATCCACAGCCTCGATCGAGCCCCAAGCCTGAGGCCCGGTCGATCAGTCCCCCTGGTCTCGATCAGTCCCCCGGTCCCGATCAGTCCCTGGTCCCGATCAGGCCCACAGTCCCGATCAGGCCGTCACTCGGCTCAATCCTGGGCGTGGGCCAGCTTCGAGGGCCACCAGATCTTCTTGCCGATGTCAGCCGACAGCGCCGGCACCAGCACGCTGCGCACCAGGATGGTGTCCATCAGCACGCCCACCGCGACGGCGAATCCGAGTTCGGCCAGGAACACGATGGGCAGCACGCCCAGCACCGCGAACGTGGCAGCCAGCACGATGCCCGCCGACGTGATGACGCCCCCGGTGACCGTCAGCCCGCGGGAGATCCCCGCTCGGGTGCCATGCCGAAGGCTCTCCTCCCTGATCCGGGTCATCAGGAAGATGTTGTAGTCGATCCCCAACGCGACCAGGAACACGAAGGTGAACAGCGGGAAGGACGGGTCCGCGCCCGCGAAGTGGAACAGGTGGTTGAACGCCAGCGCCGAGATGCCCAGCGCAGCCCCGAAGGAGAGCACCACCGTCAGGATGAGCAGCACCGGAGCCACGATCGACCGCAGCAACAGCGCCAGCACCACGAAGATGACCACCAGCACGATCGGGATGATCAGGTTGCGGTCATGCACTGAGGCGTTCTGGACGTCCAAGGTCGCCGCGGAAGCGCCTCCGACCATGGCCTCGGCGCCCGCGACACCGTGAACGGCGTCCCGTAGACGGTCCACCGTGGCATAGGCGGCGCGTGAGTCGAAGGGGTCGGCCAGCGTCGCGTTCACAACCGTCCGGCCGTCGATCGGCTGGAGCTGCAGCGACGCCGGAGCGCAGCCGTCGCTGGGCCGGGCGGCGCCGGACTTCGCCGCGGCAGCCAATTTCGGGTAGTCGACCTGGACGCACACCGCGCCCGGCTTGGTGTCCACCCCGCGCACCTTCGAGACCGCGGCGATGACGGCGTCCACGGAGCTGGCGTTGGTGGTGATCACCGCCGGCGTGCTGGCGTCCTGGCCGAACTTGGTGACGTAGAGATCCTGGCCGATGACCGCGTCGGGGGTGTCGGTGAAACCCTGCGCTGTGTTGAGGCCGCGCGCGTTCAACGACCCCAGGCCGATCACGCAGATGCCCAGCACCAGCACGACGCCGATCCAGGCGGGTCGGCGGTTGCTGTCGACCTTGCTCGCGACCCGGGCCCAGAAGCCGTGGCTGGCCAGGTCGATCCTCTGGTCGACTTTGGGTTTGCGGGGCCAGAACACCCAGCGGCCGGCCAGCGCCAGCGCCACCGGCAGGAAGCTCATGGACAGGATGAGGGTGCAGGCGATGCTGATCGCGCCCACCGGCCCCAGGCTCTTGTCGGACTCCAGGCTTGAGAAGCTCAGGCACAGCAGGCCGAGGATGACCGTGACGGCCGAGGCCACGATCGCCGGCGCAGATCCGCGCCAGGCTTTGATCATGGCGTCGAAGCGGTTGGGGTAGACGTGCAATTCCTCGCGGTAGCGGGCGGTCAGCAGCAGCGCGTAGTCGGTGCCCGCGCCGAGCACCAGCACCGGCATGATGCCCGCGCTCTGCCCGTTCAAAGTCACGACCTCGTGCTTGGCCAGGAAGTAGATGACGATCGAGGACAACCCCAGGGCCAGCACCGCCGACAGGGTCGGGAAGACCCACAACACCGGCGAGCGGTAGACGAACAGCAGGATGATGATGACCACTCCCAGCGCGGCGAGCAGCAGCGTGCTGTCGATCCCCGCGAAGGCGTCCGAGAACGCCAGGAGAAGCCCGGACTGCCCCGCCGGATAGGCTTCCAGGCCCTCCGGCAGTCCGGCTGTGGCGTCATCGACGATCTGCTGCTCCAACTTGGCGATCTTGTCGAACTGGACGTCCTTGCCGTCCTGCTTCTGCACCAGCGGCGTGAACAGCGCGAGGGTCGTGCCGTCACTGGAAGCCTGCGGCGGGGTGAGCGCGTCGGTGTCGATGCCGGGAGTGCGGGAGATCGTCTGTGCCGCCCTGCCGGCGGCGGCCCGGTCCTCGGCGGTCAGCCCGCTCGGTCGGTGAAAGACCATGAAGCCGGGCACGTTCTCGATCTTGTTGAACTTGGCCGACTCGGCCAGGACCTTGGTCGACTCCGCCGAACCAGGCAGGTAGGAGGCGTTGTCGTTCTTCTGGACCTCGGCCAGCTTGCCCTGGTACGAGCCACCTGTCCCACCGGCCAGGAACGCCAGGATGGCCACCGCGATCACAGCGAAGACCGGAAGCCCCCGAGGCAGCTGTCGCTGCTTGCGCTCAGGCCCACCGGCCGCCTGCGTGTCCTGGACCTCAGCCATCGAACCTCCAACGCATTCGGAAAACGGAAGGGCTGGACTGCGGCGACGCACCGGGCGAGCTGGATGGCACTTGCTGCCGGTTGCTCGACTCGATGCCCTTATTCATACCTCAGCGCTCTGACAGATTCTCACCTCAGCGCGTCGACGTCAGGCGTGCGGCAATCAGGCGCTCCGGCAGTCACCAGCGGCCTGATCGGCGGGTGTGAGCGCGCGCACCAGCGCCCTTTCTCACGCCGTGGCCCATTAGGCTGGCGGCAAGGAGATGATCAGGTGGCTGAGTTGAAGACTGTTCGGGCAGGCCTGCTTGACTACCAGCAAGCCTGGCAGTGGCAGCGTCAGCTGCACGCCCAGCGGGTCGCCGGCGAGATCGACGACACCGTGCTGCTGCTGGAGCATCCGTCGGTCTACACCGCCGGCCGGCGCACCGAGCCCTGGGAGCGCCCGGCCGACGGCACGCCCGTGATCGACGTGGACCGCGGCGGCAAGATCACCTGGCACGGCCCCGGTCAGCTGGTGGGCTACCCGATCGTCGAGTTGCCCGATCCGTTCGACGTGGTGGCCTACGTCCGGCGGATGGAGGAGGTGCTGCTCGAGGTGTGCGCCGAACTGGGGCTCAGCGGCGCCTGCCAGGTCGAAGGCCGCAGCGGCGTGTGGCTGCGGGCCGATGACCGAGGACCCGAACGCAAGGTGGCGGCCATCGGCGTCCGGGTCGCGCAGGGCGTTACGCTGCACGGCTTCTCGCTCAACTGCAACCCCGACCTCAGCGGGTTCGGCCAGATCGTGCCGTGCGGCATCACCGACGCCGGAGTCACCTCGCTGACCGCCGAGCTGGGCCGCGAGGTGACCGTCGCCCAAGCACTGCCGGTGGTGGAGTCGTCACTGCCCGGTCTGGTCGCCGCGTACGCTCGATCCCGTGACTGAGATCAGCGCCAACCCCGCCGAGTCGAGCCCGGCGCCGGGGCCCGCCCGCAAGCTGCTGCGCATCGAGGCCCGCAACGCCCAGACGCCGATCGAGCGTAAGCCGGAGTGGATCAAGACCCGGGCGGTGATGGGACCGCAGTACACCGAGCTGCGCCAGCTGGTGAAGAGCGAGGGCTTGCACACGGTCTGCCAGGCGGCAGGCTGCCCCAACATCTACGAATGCTGGGAAGACCGCGAAGCCACCTTCCTCATCGGCGGCGACCAGTGCACCCGGCGCTGTGACTTCTGCCAGATCGACACCGGCAAGCCGGCTGTCCTGGACACCGACGAGCCGCGCCGGGTCGCCGAGAGCGTGCAGAAGATGGGGCTGCGCTACGCCACCGTCACCGGCGTGGCCCGCGACGACCTGCCCGACGGCGGCGCCTGGCTGTACGCCGAGACGGTCCGCCAGATCCACAGCCTCAACGCCGGGACGGGCGTAGAGCTGCTGATCCCGGACTTCAACGCCGTCCCCGAGCAGCTGGCCGAGGTGTTCGGCTCGCGCCCGGAGGTGCTGGCGCACAACGTCGAGACGGTGCCGCGGGTCTTCAAGCGGATCAGGCCGGCCTTCACCTACGAGCGCTCGCTGGCAGTGATCAGCGCCGCTCGGGCGGCCGGCCTGGTGACCAAGTCCAACCTGATCCTGGGGATGGGCGAGGAGCGGGCCGAGATCTCGCAGGCGCTGCAGGACCTGCACGACGCCGGCTGTGAGCTGATCACCATCACCCAGTACCTGCGTCCCTCGCTGCGGCACCACCCGGTCGCACGGTGGGCCAAGCCCGAGGAGTTCGTCGAGCTGCGCGAAGAGGCCGAGGAGATCGGCTTCGCCGGAGTGCTGAGCGGTCCGTTGGTGCGGTCGTCCTACCGGGCCGGCCGGCTCTACCAGCAGGCCCTCGACGCCCGCACCCTCACTCCGTCGGCCTCGAACTGAGCCGACCGGCTCCTCGTCAGGGCCGGCTCTAGTAAAGGCTGGCGTCCCGTCAAGGCCGGCGTCCGTCAAGGCCGGCGTCCCGTCAGGGCTGGCGTCCGTCAAGGCCGGCGTCCCGTCAGGGCTGGCGTTCACCAGCTCCGCCTCAGCGACGGCGGGCGTTGACCACGGTCATGCCGACCAGAGCCGCCATCGCCGCGGCGAAGACGAGCACCACCAGGGCGACCTCTCTCTGAAACACCGGCAGGCCGTTGTAGTCCGACCTCGGCTCGACCAACCGGATGATGGTGGAGTCCGCGCTCGACGTCGGGCTGGGGGACGCCGTGCCGGCCGGCGCCGAACTGGGCGGCTGGATCCGAGACGGCGTGGCCGACGGTTGGGCCGCGCTGCCGCTGGGGCGGGGCGTCGGCGCCGGGCGGCTGGCGGAGTCGCCGTTCGACGGGCCACCGGCGGAGCCCGCGGCTGAGGATGAGGCAGCCGGCGGGCGCTGCGCCGGTGCGCTGGTGGCTGGTGCCCTGGTCGGGGGCGCACTGGTCGCAGGCCCAGCCGGCGCTGAGCTCGCCGGGGTGCGCGACGGCGCTGAGCTGGTGGGCGCCGGCGAGGCGGGCGGGCGTGACACCGTCGCGGTCGGTGGCCGCGCTGGCGTGCTGGGAGCCGGGCGCGAGGAGTTCGGAGGCGTCGAGCCCGGCCTGCTCACCGACACGCTCGGACTCGGCCGCGCTGAAGTCGAGGGCGCGGGCACGGGGCCGGTGCTGGCGCAGCTGAGCCGGATGCTGCGGGAGGTGGTCACCGAGCCGTCCAGGCCGATCACCCGGACCTGGTACCGGGCTGGCTTGGACACCACCTGGCTGAGAGTGATGCTCGAGGCACTGGGCTCGTCGAAGCTGACCAGGGTTCCGACCGGCTCGGCGCCGGCCAACTGACCGTCATCACGCACCAGCAGCACCGTGTAGTCGATCTGCTCGATGCCGATCCTCTGCAGCCGCCGGTCCACCTCGTTGGGGTTCTGCAGGGTGACCCTGAGGTTGGCCTGGGAGCCCGGCGTGCAGCTCTTGGTGGTGACGCTGACGTCCGGCTCGTCCAAACCGAAGTTGGTCGGCTTTATCCGGTGGCAGGTCGCAGGCAGCGGCAGCTTGATGATCTCGGGCCGGTCGAGCTGGCGGAGGAACACGTGGTCGCCCGGGTGCGGCGGGCTGGCGAGCCGCACCTTGAGGGGGCTCTCGCCGAGGGTCACCAAGCTGGGGCCGCCCTCGGTGTAGACGCCGTAGCCGTCGGACCCCGGACTAGCCAGGCCGACCTGTAGTACCAGCTCGCGATCGGCGAAGTCTTCCTGCTCGACGGCGCTGAGACCTACCTCGACGAAGTCATCCTCGCCCTTGTCCTGTGCGCAGCCGAACCGGACGCTGGCCCGAATGTCGTAACTGTCGACAGAGGCGGCGGCGCTGGGCTGTGCCAGCAGCGCGAGCGAGCCGCCCAGGGCTGTGAGCAGCACCGCTGCCACCATCCGCTCAGGACGCCGAATTCGCACTGTCAACTCACCCCCGCACGACAAAGAACTAACGCTGAGGTAACTGTAGCGGGTAAACCTTGACGCGGGTGAAACATCTTTCGCCGACGCCTTATCCTGTTGTCATGGCGCAATCGACCGGGGCGAAGCGAACTGGCAAGGTCAAGCTGAGCAGGGCGGAGAAAAAAGCAGCCCGCTTGGTGCGTAAGCAGCGGCGGCGCGACTCGTTCAAGCAGATGCGGCAGGCATTCACGCTGACCCGCAAGAACGATGCCCGACTTGTGCCCTATCTGGTCCTGGCCTTCGTGCTGACCGCGGTGCCGCTCTACCTGCTGGTCGTCTTCATCACCGACAGCGTCTGGCTGCCCATCCTGCCGGCGCTCATGCTCGGACTGCTCGCCGCGATGTTCCTGTTCTCCCGGCGTGCCCAGAGCTCGGCCTACAGCCAGGCCGAGGGGCAGGCAGGCGCCGCGGCCTACGTGCTGGGGCAACTGCGTGGCGACTGGCGCAAGACCGACGCCGTCGCCGGAACCCCTCAGCTCGACGCGGTGCACCGCCTGCTCGGCCGGCCCGGCGTGGTTTTGATCGGCGAGGGCGCTCCGCAACGGGTCAAGCCGCTGCTGGCCCAGGAGAAGAAGCGGGTCGCCCGGCTGGCCGGCGACGCGCCGATCTATGACGTGGTGGTGGGTCGCGGTGAGGGCGAGGTGCCACTGGCCAAGCTCAACACGCACCTGATGAAGCTGCCCCGCAACCTGTCCAAGGAGCAGGTCGTCGCCCTGGACCGGCGGCTGTCCGCCCTCGGCGCTCAGCGCGCCCCGCTCCCCCAGGGTCCGATGCCCGGCGGCGTCAAGATGCGCAGCGTCCAGCGCGCGGCCCGCCGCCGCGGCTGAGTCGCTGCCTCACCGTGCCCGACGGACCGGCTCAGCCGGGTGGACCGGCTCAGCCCGGCCGCTCGACTCAGCCCTATCGCGGCCAGCTGATCGGCCTGCCGCCGTCCGGGCCGGGATCACTGGCGCCGACCGGCCGCCGGATCTGGGCCTTCGTGCTCGACATGCTGGCCGCCGGGCTGGTGGCGAGCCTGTTCGCACCGCCCCGGGACCTGCCGGGCCTGGCCGCGCACCTGCCCGGCCAGTGGAGCCTGATCCCGCTGGCTCTGGACTACCTCATCGGGCTGCTGCTGTTCGGCCGGTCGCTGGGCATGTACCTGACCGGCCTGCGGGTGATCCGGGTGGACGCCACCCTGCCCATCGGACCGCTTCGGGCGCTGGTGCGCACGACGCTGCTGCTGACGCTGGTTCCGGCGCTGGTGGCCGACCAGGACTTCCGCGGCCTGCACGACCGGTTGACCGACACCGCCGTGATCGTGCACTGACCGGCGTCCGTTCACCGTCGCGCCAGTCTGCTAACCCGGGCCGGTGGGCGTAACGTCGCCGAAACACTCGGGACACCAGGCAGCAATCGGCCGCCCTTAGGTTGGCAGCACCTTATGTGATCTCCCACCCCACCCAAGGCAGACGACAAGGACCCGGTAGATGTTCAGCAGCCCCGATGAGATTCTCAGCTTTATCAAGAACGAGGGCGTCGAGTTCGTCGACGTGCGGTTCACGGACCTGCCCGGCACGCAGCAGCATTTCAATGTGCCCGCGTCCGGCTTCACCTCTGACGCCTTCACCGACGGCCTGATGTTCGACGGCTCGTCGATCCGCGGCTTCGCCGCCATCCACAAGTCCGACCTGAAGCTGCTGCCGGACCCGGCCACCGCCTACGTCGACCCGTTCCGGACGGCCAAGACGCTCAACCTGAACTTCTCGATCGTCGAGCCGCGCACCGGCGAGCCCTATGACCGCGACCCGCGGCAGGTGGCGTCCAAGGCCGAGGAGTACCTGAGCTCCACCGGCATCGCCGACACCGTCTACTTCGGCCCCGAAGCCGAGTTCTACATCTTCGACGACGTCCGGTACGAGTCCAAGATCAACGGCTCGTCCTACTCGGTCGACTCGATCGAGGGCGCCTGGAACAGCAACCGGGTCGAGGAGGGCGGCAACCTCGGCTACAAGACCCGGGTCAAGGGCGGCTACTTCCCGGTCTCACCCTATGACCACTACGCCGACCTGCGCGATGAGATGAGCCTGGAGCTCATGAAGGCCGGCCTGGAACTCGAGCGGGCTCACCATGAGGTCGGCACCGCCGGCCAGGCCGAGATCAACTACAAGTTCGACACCCTGACCCACGCCGCCGACCAGGTTCTGATGTTCAAGTACATCATCAAGAACGTCGCCTGGCGCAACGGCAAGACCGCGACCTTCATGCCCAAGCCGCTGTTCGGCGACAACGGCTCGGGCATGCACTGCCACCAGTCGTTGTGGAAGGACGGCGAGCCGCTGTTCTACGACGAGACCGGCTACGCCGGCCTGTCCGACACCGCCCGTTACTACATCGGCGGCCTGCTGCACCACGCCCCGTCGCTGCTGGCCTTCACCAACCCGACCGTGAACTCCTACCACCGGCTGGTGCCCGGCTACGAGGCGCCGGTGAACCTGGTCTACTCGGCCGGCAACCGCTCGGCCTGCATCCGGGTGCCGATCACCGGCACCAGCCCCAAGGCCAAGCGCATCGAGTTCCGGGTGCCCGACCCCTCGGCCAACCCCTACCTCGCCTTCTCGGCGATGCTGATGGCCGGCATCGACGGCATCCGCAACAAGATCGAGCCGGCCGACCCGATCGACAAGGACCTCTACGAGCTGCCGCCGGACGAGGCCGCCTCGATCGCCCAGGTGCCCGGCTCGCTCGACGCGGTGCTCAACCACCTCGAGGCCGACAACGAGTACCTGCAGGAAGGCGGGGTGTTCACCGCCGACCTGATCGAGACCTGGATCGACTACAAGCGCGTCAACGAGATCGACCCGGTTCGGCTGCGGCCGCACCCGTACGAGTTCGAGCTCTACTACGACATCTAATAGCGTGCCTTGAGCGCTCCCCGCGCTTTGGGCCTCAGACCCTTCCATCCCCCGTCATTGCTGGCCTCCACGCTTGTCGTTGGTAGTCGTTGATGGCGGGGGCTGGTCGTTGTCGTGTGCCCCATCGGAGCCCGGCGAAAGGCTCAGGCTTGAACCTACGACCCTCGCGGATGAAGCCGTGAGTTCGCAGTCGGGCAGAGTATTGATGGCTCGATCGTCAGCGGGTCCTAGCTGTTTACTTGATGACCAGTAGTTGCCTCGGACAACGTTTTGACAGTCGATCAGGAGCTACGAGGCCGTGTCTCAACAGTCGCCGAGTGCCAGTGCTGCGCCGTGGTGTTGACGAGCGTCAAGGATGATCGCCTCAGGAGCAACTTCTGTCTGAACTGCTACAAGTCTTGGATGCGCTGGAAGCCAAGCCAGGCTGATCGGAGCGCCCGCAACGTCTTCATCACGTGGCGTCGTCAGAAGCTCGCCGAATCGGCCGGGGCGGTTTAACCGAACGCACGTGGCCCCCGGTACCGTCCGGCGCATGGCTCGGGACTATGACAAGGCAGCTAGTCGGTTCCTGAATGCGCTGCGACGCTTCACCCACGGCCTGGAGACTCAGCGCCAACGAATCATCGACCGAGCTGCCAACGCACCCAAGCTGTTCGAAGGATCTGACTTCGAAGTAACCAACCATGGCGCTAATCCGGGCACTGACTTGGACTACTACATCTACGAACTCGGCCGCATCCGAGCAGCGGGCATCTCCATCATCAAAGTGTTTCGCCGGCCGGATGAGCTCGTCGCGGCGCAAGCTGCATTCGAAGCAGGCATTCCGAAGCTGAAGGACATCCGCGACCCACTGACGCACGTCAACGACAACGATGAGCTCGACGAGGTGGCCTGGTTTAGCAACGTCGTGAACCTCAAGCCTGGTGGCCGAGTAGAGGGACTTGTCGACCCGCGCCACCAGCACCATGACTACGCAATGGCCTATAGCGCCGCGCTCATGACGTATCTCAGCAAGCACATCCAGGCCGCCATCGCCGCAAGGGACGCGCCTGAACCGCCTCCGTCGAGCACGCCGTAGGGAGCCAAACAGATAGGGCTCAGCGTCCCACGCCTCCATGTCGTAATCGCAGGTCGTTGCAGTTGCTTGACACATCGACTTAATTGATCAGCTAATGCCTGGGGAGTCCGCTTCGGCACAAGCACTTGAGCCAGAGGGGAATACCTCACGCCGGATCGGGACTCCGGAGACCATGGCCCTCATTCTTCTCTCCCCGTAGACATTCCAGGCCTATAGGTGACTCGTGTGGCCTCGGTGGACGCGCATTCTCGCGTTCACGCGGCGTGCCACTACGATGCAATCACGTCCTGAAGGTCCGAAAAGGGGGTAGCGCTGTGACGCTGGAGACCATCGTGGACGCGGCTGCCTGGGTCGTAAGCGCCGGACTCGGCGCTGGCACTGTCCTCCTGGTTGAAGGGGTCAGACACCGTCACCGTATCCGTGCCTCAGGTGCCGATTCAATCGCCGCCGTTGCTATGGGCGAGATAACTTTCGTGAATAGTCATCTCGCAGCGAGTGCCGTCCTCCTGAGCGAAGCAGACACCGCTCGAATAATGGCTTACTTAGAGGACAAACTGGGTGAAGAGGACAGAGAAGCGGCGGCCTCACCTCACCAAAAAGACGCCGAACGATTGATGAGGGCACAGTTAGAGGCCAGTAGCCGAGCCGAACGCCCCCCGCTGCGTCCCCGCCCAGCTAGAGCGGAAAGGCCCCTTGCATATCGGTTTGAGCGAGCACGGTCCAGGTTGCGCAGTAGAGCGACGCGGGAGGGCTTGTCCATCGTGCGCGTGGCATCTGAGCCGATGACGGCTGCCCAACCCTTCATTGACGGCGTCGGCCATGCTTTCTCGTTCGGGCTGATACCGCTCAACTCGTCACCGATCCGCTCTATCGAGGAAGTCTTCTCGGATGCTCGTGCTGACTTGGAAGCGGCCGTGCTCCGGGCCCGGCGATCGGGAATCATTCCTCCACACGTGAGTGGGTCTAACTGATGGCGCTCTCAGAGGAACTCGAGGTCTACCAGCAGGCTGATGAGGCGACCCGCAAGCAGCTCCGCTTGATCATGAAACGACAGTATCGGCGCGAGCGAGAGCCGTATCGGCTCAACGTTATGGGCTTCTGGTCGGGCTGGAGCATCTCACTCGCGTTTCTTGGTGTCTCGGGCTGGCTGATCAATGGCGATCACGCCCTCAGCGGTACGGTGCTCGGAACCGTCGACATCGTGTCCCTGGCCACGGTGTTCGTCTACGCCCACACGAAGCGCGCAAAACCCTAGTAGCGAGTGGCGCTGCCGAACTCCTTACGCTGGCGTCTCCAGACATCTCCACCTGGGGACGCCCGTACGCAGCTAACCTCGCGAGCACTATGGCTATGAGGCAAACGTCATTATCTACCAAGGTGATGATGTTCGCATCGTGCTGCCGTGTCCCGAAGTCCAATCGGACGACATCCCAAGCGCCCAAATGTGCCGCTGAGGAGGGCGGCGGCCCGCGTTGGCCAAGTTCATATGCACGTGGGGCGCTGGCGATCATCGGTGCCTATCGCAACCAACGTCAGCCGGGCGGCGGTGTGACCTCGTTCGCGACGATGACGTCCACCTGAACACCTACGCGCTGCCAGCGTGAGTGGGCTCTCCCACATGAGCCTCCTGATCGTTGAAGACGTACGAGAGATAGCCCCGCTGTTCGAGCTGCTGCTCAAAGGAGCTGGTCACACTGTTGAGACCTGGACATCGGCGTTCGCGTCAACAGCCGACCTCGCACCTTGGCCCATGATCGACGTTGTCATCTGTGACCAGGACATCGACGGGTATGACGGCAAGGCCCTACTTCGCTGGCTGGCCGAAGTCCACCCAACGGTTCGGCGCGTGATGATCACGGGAGGCTCAATCACTACCGAGGTCGAAGCGTCAGCTGACCTGGTGCTCATCAAGCTCGTTAGCTCAACCGCGGTCCTCCAAAGCACTTAGGAACAGCCCCATGGGCAATGAGGGCCAAGATCGTCGGCAACCGAATCTAGGGACAGCGCGCCGCATCGATCAGCTCGACGCCAAGATCGATCGCGTCGGTGACCAGGTGGAGCGGGTCGGGTCGGAGACGCGGTCGGCCATCGAAATGCTGATGAACCAGCAGGCGGAGCGCTGGAAGTGGTTCGAAGAGCGATCCAACATGGAATCACGCAACCAACATCAAGCTTCTGACGTCGTCGATGGTCAAGGTCCAGCTGGTCCTCGCCTAGTTCGGTACTACGACATCCAAGTTCCGTCAGACGCTCTGATAAAGGTTTACCCAGCCCGTGCCCGACCAGAGTTGCTGCAGCCACCAAGCCTTGCTGGAGTTCGAGCTGTACTACGACATCTGAGAGACGATCGGTCGAGGCCTTGTCAGCGGACAGGGCCTCGTTCAGATGCGCTCGATCGCGAAGGACAGGATGAAGCCCAGGGTCGCGATGAACCCCGCGTAGAGGTGGGTGCTCTCGAACGCTTCGGGGATCATCGTGTCGGCCACCATGGCCAGGATCGCGCCGGCGGCAACCGCGGTGATCACCGCGATCACCTGAGGCGAGGCCCCTTCCAGGGTCAGAGCTCCGATGAGTCCTGCCGCGCCGCTGGCCAGGGCGATGCCGCCCCACACGCCGAAGACGTAGCGGGCGCCGCGCCCGGCTTTCTTCATCCCTGCGGCGCTGGACAGCCCCTCGGGCAGGTTCGAGATGAAGATCGCTGCGAGGACCGGAACTCCGACGCCACCGCCGCCGAACAACGTCAGGCCCAGGACGATGGACTCCGGTATGCCGTCCAACAGCGCGCCGATCGCGATTGCCCCGCCGCTGCCTGGGCTTTCGCTTTCGGACGGCTGTTCCTGCGACCGTTTGCGGTGTCGGCCGCCGCGCCGGGCCAGCGCGGCGTTTGCCGCCACGTACACGGCCGCGCCACCGAGGAAGCCGATTGTCGTAGCCGCCAAACCACCCGTGGTCTCAGCCTCGTCAACGAGGTCGAAGGAGAGAGCCGCGATGAGCACCCCGGCGCCGAACGCCATCACGCTGGCGACGACCTTCTGCGGCACTGGCAATACCCACGCCACCGCGGCGCCGATGACCAGAGCGGCCCCTGCGAGCAACCCCCACAACCCTGCTTCGGCCCACACCGGCATGCCGTCCCCTTACGTGCGAAGGCAACCGTAGCGCGCATGTGTCGCCGCGCTGCCGGCGCAGGCTCCAGCGATCGCCGAACACCTCGATGGCGGCGCTTTATCGGGCACCCGACCGCGGTTCATGCGCTCGCCCAGACTGCCTGCAATCCATTACCGCCAGGTACTACCGTCTAGACAAGCGGTTGCACACCACAGGCGGAAGGAGTCCCGTGCTGCGCCAGGTCGCCGACGGTGTGCTGGTCCACCAGAGCGAATTCCTCCAGAGCAACGCCGTTGTCGTGCAAGGCCGGGCCGGCGTGTTGCTCATCGACCCCGGGGTGCAAGACCACGAGATGGCCTGCCTCGCGAACGACCTGTCCGATGTGAGCCAGACCGTTGTGGCCGGCTTCTCGACGCATCCTCATTGGGATCACCTGCTCTGGCACGCCCGGCTCGGCGCGGCGCCTCGTTACGGCACGGCCCGCTGCGCGGCCACTGTCCGAGCTCGGCTGTCGGACGCGGGTGCGAAGGCCCGCGTCGCCGAGCTGATACCGCCGGACATCGTCGAGCAGGTGCCGCTGGACCTGCTCGGCCTCATCACCGGCCTGCCCGCCGACACCGCGCGGATTCCTTGGGATGGCCCTGAAGTCCGGATTGTCGAGCATCACGCGCATGCCCCGGGCCATGCGGCGCTGTTGATCAAGGAGCGCGGCGTGCTCGTCGCCGGCGACATGCTCTCTGATGTCCTGATCCCGATGCTCGACTTGAGCGGCGCCGCGGGCCCGATTGAGGACTACCTCGCCGCGCTGCGGCTGCTCGAGGGCACCGTGGGCGACGTCGCTGTCGTCGTCCCGGGTCACGGGTCCATCGGCGGAGCTGATCAGTTGCGCGCCCGGATCGAACAGGATCGCGTGTACGTGCTCGCCCTGCATGAAGCCCATGACCCCAGCGACCCACGGCTGGGTCCATCAGCGTATGGAAAGGATTTCCTACCTAACGTGCATGAACGGCAGCTTCAGCACCTCGCTCGGCGCGGGTAGCGACACCACGGCATCAGGTCAACGGGGGTTCGTCAGGTCAACGGGGTCAGCCTGCCGCGACTAGGAGGAGAGTGGTGGGTGGAAGGAGCTGATCTTCCGTGACCAACGTTCTCCGTTGGGCCGTGACCGCTGTGCTCGGAGGCCACGGGCTCATCCATCTACTCGGCGCCGCCAAGGGCTTCGGGTGGGCAGACGTTGCCCAGCTCGAGCAACCGATCGGAGCCGGAGGCGGCGTCCTGTGGCTGCTTGCGGCGCTCCTCGTCCTCGCTTGCGCTGTGCTCATCGCTGTAGGAGCGCCCACCGGGTGGTGGTTGATCGCCGCCTGCGGCGCGATCGTCTCCCAGGCCGCCATCGTGACCTCGTGGAGCGACGCGAAGGCCGGCACGCTGCTCAACGTCCTTCTGCTGCTCGTCGCGGCGTGGTGGTATCTCTCTTCGGGCCCGACCAGCTTCCACGCCCGGTGGCAGGAGCAGGCGACCCAGGCGCTCACCGATGTCGACCCCACGCCTGCTGTCCTGACCGAGTCGGACCTTGCCGTCCTGCCCGGCCCTCTCGCGGCCTACATCCGGCGATCCGGGGCCGTCGGTCAACCGCGAGTGACCAGCTTCTACGCCGACTTTCACGGCCGTATCCGCAGCAGCGCGGACGCTGCGTGGATGTCGTTCACCGGCAAGCAGGTCAACACCTTCGGTCCGCGTCCGCAACGCGTGTTCATCATGGACGCGAGAAGATCCGGACTGCCGGTCACCGTGCTGCACGTGTACGGCGACGCCACCGCCACCATGCGGGCGAAGGTGCTCTCGCTGGTCACCGTCGTCGACGCCTCCGGTCCCGAGATGGACCGCGGAGAGACCGTCACGGTATTCAACGACCTCGTCGTCCTCGCCCCCGGCGCGATCGTCGACGCCCCCATTCGATGGACCGCCGTGGACTCCCGGCACGTCCGGGGTGTCTTCACCAACGGAGACCAGACGGTCGCAGCGGAGCTGACCTTCAACGACGATCACGACCTGATCGACTTCGTGTCCGACGACCGGCTCCGTGCCTCGGCTGACGGGAAGTCCTTCACCCGGCAGAGATGGTCGACGCCGCTGTCGGGCCACCGCGAGGAGCACGGACATCGAGTTCTCACCTCGGGCGAGGGACGGTGGCACGCCCCCAGCCCGGAAGGCTGGTTCACCTACGTCGAGCTCCACTTCGATGACATCGTCTACAACCCACGCAGCGCCGACGGGGCGCCTGCGCCACTGCCCGTCCCCCAACCCTGAGCGCTGGTCTGCGACAGTCGATGGCGCATGCCGCTGCACCGGAGCGGTCCCCGTTCCCCTTGCGGCGCGATCCCAGCGTCAGGTGCGGGCATTCCACAGGTCCGAGGCTTGTCGGGCCGTCACGCAGTCTCTCTGAGCTACCTGGTGGGCGGTCTCCAGCGTCAGGTCGTGAAGAGCCTGCGCCGTGGCGACGGCCTCCCGCTCCAGGGAAAGGTCGAACGCAGCCACCATTACCGCGAGGTGTGCCGCAGCGTCTGTGACTGCTTGAGCGACGCGTGCCGCGGCCAGAGCGCTGTCGGCCGTAGCTAGGTCAGCGGCAGCCTGCACCGTTGCGGCCATGCGTGCCGCGACGAGTGAGGTATGAGCCTTGGTGCCTGAGGAGCTGACGAGCCGCTCGGCTTGAGCCGCCGCCTCGGCCAGGCGTGCCGCTTGCGCTGTGGCCAGCGACCGCATCGCGGCTGCGGCCAGGGCCGCCTCGCCGGCAATCACCTGCGCAGCCTCAGCAGCGGCCAATGCCCTTGCGCGACGCGCCTTCACCGCTGCCGATGCCGCCCGCTCTGCAGCTACCGCGACCGATGCAGCCGTCTCCAGCACGGCTTCTGCGGCTGCCTGGGCCTGTGTCTCCAGCACGATGGCGACCGCCTCGGCCAGCACGGCCTCAGCGGTGGCATCAGCTGCGACGTAGCCGGTGTCGCGCGTGGCAGGCGTGACCCGAGGCTCCTCGACGCCATTGGCACGAGGCCGCCCTTGAGGCCTCAGGTGGTTCGTGCCCTTATTGATCAGTGGGCTGATGGCTTCGGCCCGGAGGAGGCCCTCACTCAGAACCTCGAACATGAGCGCTTGAACGTCGGAGCTGCGGAATCGCCGATGACCACCCGGGGTGCGCGTGGAGGCGATCTTGCCTTTGCTGGCCCAGCGGCTGACTGTCTTCGGGTCGACGAAGACCAGGGCTGCCACGTCGGCAGGAGTGAGGAGATGCTCTGTCGGCGCCTTCTGTGCGGCCATAGGACTCCCCCAGTGGTAGCGACCGCCCTCGCTCCGCATGCGGAAAGCCATGGGCAGACTTGTCGCCACTGTGGTCGAGAGTAGCCCCACATTCACCGTTGCCCTCCAGCCACGGTGACTCGGTGCGGGAATCCGAGGAGGTGGTCCCTTTCGGGATCGAGCGGTCCGGTTCAGGCGTTCCGCCGACCCCGCACTGCTCGTAGCGTCGACAGCGGGCACCCTGCCTCGCCGCCCACGGCCAGCCCCAGTGTGCTCCCCCCTAGGAGTTCCTCATGGAGCGCTTCGCCCACCTCGTCATGCATCACCGCCGGATCGTCAGCGGCATCTGGTTGGCGCTCTTCATCGGCGGCATGGTCTCGGTCAGCCCGTTGGGTGAGCGGTGGTCGCTGGACTTCTCACTGCCCGGGCAGCCGGGTGACAACGCCGAACAGCAGCTCATCGACACCTACGGCGTTTCCACGTACGACTCCTACCTCGCTGTCGTGACGGTGCCCCAAGGTGAGACGGTCGAGGGGAACAGGGCCGCTGTGGCCGGTGTGATCAGTGCCGGCGTCGCGGCTGTCACAGACGTGAAGCTTCGCGTGGTGGACTTGGCCAGCACCAACGATCCGGGCTTCGTGACCGACGACGGCCGCGCGACGTACGCCTTGATCCAGGCTCCGGTCCCGGTGACGGCCGGTCCTCAGATCGAGACCCAGCTCGACCCCGCACTGACCGAGGCAGCCCGGGCCGCCGGCTTCGAGAGCGGCCTGACCTCCTACGTGCTGATGTCTGCAGGCGGTGACCAGGAAGGCTCGAGCGTCCTGGTCGAGACCCTGCTCGCCGGTGCGGCTGCGCTGCTGGTGCTGCTCTTCGTCTACGCGTCGTTCCTGGCGCTGCTGCCGCTGCTCATCGCCGGGGTGTCGATCCTGGTCACGTTCATGCTCGTGCTCGGGCTCACGACGTTCACCGATGTCAGCATCATCGTCAAGTTCCTCGTCGCGCTGATCGGGCTTGGGGTCGCCATCGACTACTCGCTGATCCTGGTGTCACGGTGGCGGGAGGAACGCGCTCACGGCCGCAGCAACGAGGAGGCGGTCGTCGTCGCGATGAAGACGGCCGGACACGCCGTCATGGCCTCGGGCGTCACCGTGGCGATCAGCCTGCTGGCACTGCTGATCCTACCGGTGCCGGCCCTGCGCAGCATGGGCGTGGCGGGGATGCTGATCCCACTGGTCAGCGTGGCTGTGGTGCTCACCCTGCTCCCGGCGCTGCTCTCCAGCGTCGGCCCGCGCATCGACTACCCCCGCATCCGCAAGGAAGGCACCGCCTCACGTGGTTGGTCGGCATGGGCGCGGCTCATCGTCAGGCACCGCGTCATCGCCACCGCGACGGCTCTGATCGTGCTCGGCCTGCTCGTCGCGCCCGTGTTCAGCCTCAAGATCGGGCCGGGCTCCAGCTTGGAGTCCCTCGCGCACAACGGCCCCCGCTTCGACACGCTGCAGACGCTGACTGACGGCGGCGTCGGCGCCGGGGTCATCACCCCCATCGCGGTGCTCGTCCCCGCCCGTGATGCCAACGCAGCCGCTCAGGCAGCCCGGGGCGTCGACGGCGTCCAGTTGGCCGTCGTGGGCACCACCAGCGGCGACAGCGCCGTCGTCGACGTGTTCCCGAGCCGGCCGACGCTCGACAGCGACGCCTCGACGGTCGTCACCGACGTCCGGGCAGCCGTCGAGTCTGAGGTGAGCGGCCAGGTCGGCATCACCGGCCTCGGTCCCACCATCGAGGACTACTTCAGCGCGGTCTACGACAAGTTCCCCTACGTGCTGGTGATGATCGCCCTGATCACCTACCTGCTGCTGGTCCGCACCTTCCGGTCAATACTGCTGCCACTCAAGGCTGTGCTGCTCAACCTGGTCTCCCTGGCCGCCGTCTTCGGATCGATCGTGTTCTTCTGGCAGCTCGGCCACGGCTCCGACGTTGTCTTCGACGTCGCCCCCACCGGAGCGATCAACTTCTGGCTGCCCGTCGTGATCTTCGCGTTCCTGTTCGGGTTGTCGATGGACTACGAGGTCTTCATCCTGACTCGGATGCGGGAGGAGTACGACCGCACTGGCGACACCGGCATGGCCGTCATCACCGGGATCGGCCGCACCGGCCGGCTCGTCACCTCCGCGGCCCTGATCCTGTTCTTCTCCTTCTCGGCCATCGCCACCTCGCCCGGGACCGACACCAAGGTCCTCGGAACCGCCCTGGGGGTCGGCATCCTCATCGACGCCACCATCGTGCGCGCCCTGCTGGTGCCCGCCCTGGTCAGCCTGTTCGGCCGGTGGAACTGGTGGCTGCCCGGCTGGCTCGCGCGCGCCTTGTTCGTCGAGCCTTCGCCGCTGCACCCGGTCCGCATCGTGCCGCCCGAAGCGCTGCCGGAGCCGGGCAAAGTGCCGGCCGGCATCAATTGATAGCCATTAGGCCCGACCCCGACAGGAAGCGCTCATGATCACCATCGAAGGACTGACCAAGCGGTACGGCACGACACTCGCCGTCGATGACGTTAGCTTCACCGCCGAGGAAGGACGGGTGACGGGCTTCCTGGGACCGAACGGCGCCGGGAAGTCGACCACACTGCGGATGATGGTCGGGCTCACCCGTCCCGACGCCGGGAGCGCCATGGTCTCTGGGCGCCACTACGTGGACCTGCCCAACCCGGGCCTCGAGGTCGGCGTGCTCCTGGACGCCTCCGCCCAGCACGCCGGACGCACCGGCCGGGAGATCCTCACCCTGGCCCAGCGATTCATGGGTGTCCAGCGAACCCGCGTCGAGGAGATGCTCGAGACCGTCAGCCTGACCCCGGCTGAAGCGTCGCGTCGGGTGGGTGACTACTCACTCGGGATGCGTCAACGGCTCGGGATCGCGAACGCGCTGATGGGGGACCCCGAGGTGCTGATCCTCGACGAACCCGCCAACGGGCTCGACCCGGCCGGGATCCGATGGATGCGGGACCTGCTCCGCGGCTACGCCGACCGCGGCGGCACCGTCCTGCTGTCCTCGCACCTGCTTCACGAGATCGAGGTCATCGCCGACGACATCGTGATGATCGGACTCGGCCGGGTCGTCTCCAGGGGAACCAAGACCGCGCTGCTGCACGAAGCCGGCACCGTGGTCCGAGCCGTGGACCTCCTGGCGCTCGAGCTCGCGTTGACCGCGAGCGGGCTGACTGCGATCCCCTCTGACGGCGGCGCCCTACGCACCGACGCCGGCGCCACCCGGGTCGGGCAGATCGCCTTGGAGGCCGGCATCGCGCTCACCGAACTGCGGGCCGCCACGGGCGCCGGCCTGGAGGAGATGTTCCTCGAGCTGACCGCAGCCACCCAACGTGAAGGAGTGCCGGCATGAGCATCATCGCACCAATCCCCGTCCGCGCCCTCCGCGCGACCACCGGCAGCCCGATACCCCTGACCCGCATCACGGGGGTCGAGCTCCGCAAGATGTTCGACACCCGGTCCGGGTTCTGGCTGATCGCCAGCATCGCGATCACCTCGTTACTGGCCGCCGGCGGCGTCATCCTCTGGGCCCCGGACGGCGACCTCACCTACTCCACCTTCGCGACCGCCATCCGCTTTCCGGTCGTCATCATCCTGCCGTTGATCGCGATCCTCGCGGTGACCAGCGAATGGAGCCAGCGCACCGGACTCACCACCTTCACCCTGGTCCCGCACCGGAGCCGGATCATCACCGCGAAGGCGGCCTCCTCGGTTGCGATCGCCATCGCCGCGATGGTGCTGGCCTTCGCGGTCGGGGCGGTCGGCAACCTGCTCGGCGCCGCCATAACCGGCAGCGCCTTGGTGTGGGACGTGACGCTGACCCAGTGCCTGTATTACGTCCTCGGCATGGTGCTGAGCCTGCTGATCGGCTTCATGCTCGGGGTGCTCATCCGCTCCTCGACCGGAGCCATCGTGGCCTACTTCATCCTGACGTTCCTTGTGCCCACGGTGTTCGGCCTGCTGGCTGAGAGCCAGCAGTGGTTCTCCGACCTGCAGCCCTGGGTGGACATCCAGTTCGCTCAAGCGGGACTGTTCGTCTTCGACCAGCCCCTCACCGGTGCCGAGTGGGCCCACATCACTGTCACCGGCGTCACCTGGCTGCTCGTCCCTCTGCTCGTCGGCCTTCGCCTGGTGATGAGGTCGGAAGTCAAGTAGCGATCGGGTCGGTGTGGCGGCGGCCCGTGATACGGGACCAGCCATGAACCGATCAATGAGAGGAAAGCGCCATGTACCGAACACGTTCCAAGGACGGTGACGGCCAGCGCGTGCGCCCGCGCGCCACGTCGGTACCCCAACGACTAGCACGCTCAGCAGCGGTACACCCGTGGCGAGTCGTAGTCGTGTGGGCGCTGGTCTTGATCGCGTCCGTCGTAGCCATCGGGGCCCTGATCGGGTCGGCGTTCACCTCTGACGGCAGCATCACCACCAACCCCGACTCGATGAAGGCCCAGCAGGTGCTCGCCGACAACTTCTCCCAGGCTGACCGGACCGACGACGCCATCGTCATCCACTCCGCCCAGTTGACCAGCGAGGACCCAGAGTTCCGCGGCTTCGTCGCCGACCTCCGGTCGGCGATCGAAGCCACCGGCGCTGCGCAGACGGTTCGGGACCCCTACGCGGCAAACGGGTCCGGCATCTCCGAGAACGGGCACGCGGCAGTGGTCACCCTCGTCCTCGGGCACGACCCCGAAGCCGGCATCGTGAGAGTCATCGACCAGGTTCGCGCCGCCGACGCCGACGCCGCGTTCGTCGTTGACATCACCGGCGCCAACACCTTGGACCACGATTTCACCGTGCTCTCGGAGTCCGACCTCACCAACGGGGAGTTGAAGTTCGGCCTGCCGGCCGCGCTCATCGTGCTGGTGCTGGTCTTCGGAGCGCTGGTGGCCGCGTTCCTGCCCATGAGCATCGCGATCATCTCCATCGTCGTCACCGTGGCCATTTCCTCGGTGCTCGGACAGGTCACGTCCCTGTCGTTCTTCATCGTCAACATGATCACCGCGATGGGGCTCGCCCTCGGCATCGACTACAGCTTGTTCGTGCTGTCCCGGTACCGGGAGGAGCGGCAGGCCGGTCGCGACAAGATCGACGCTATCGTCGCCACCGGCGGCACCAGCAGCAAAGCGGTGCTCTTCTCCGGCACCTCCTTCGTCGTGGCCCTTCTCGGGCTGCTCCTGGTCCCGGACACGATTTTGCGCAGCCTCGCACTCGGCGCGATCATCGTCGGCGTCGTCACCATGACCGCTGCCCTCACCCTGCTGCCGGCCCTGCTGTCCCTGCTCGGCGACCGGGTCAACGCCCTGCGGCTGCCCCTCGTCGGGCGTGACCACCCCGCCGAGAGCCCGTTCTGGACGCGAGCCGTGGGCGCCGTCGTCCGTCGCCCGGCAACCTTCCTCGCCGCCGGCGTGATCATCCTCCTCGCGGCCGCCTTTCCCGTGCTGGGCCTCTCCACGGGCACGTCCGGGGTCAACTCGCTACCCGACAACTCCTACGCCAAGGCCGGCGCCCTCGCACTCGAGCGCAGCTTCCCAGGCACGTCGACGACCGATCCGGCGCAGGTGGTCATCTCCGGGAACGTCACCTCTGCTGAGGTCACCGCAGCGATCGAACGGTTCAAGGCCTCGGTCACCGACGACCCGGACTTCGGACCCTGGGAGCAGCAGGTGGCCAAGAACGGCCGGGCCGCGGTGATCAGTGTGGCGCTGATCGGCGACCCCGACAACGCTCAGGCACGCCGGGGACTCGAACGGCTGCGCACAGACCTGGTTCCCGCCGCGTTCGAGGGCACCGACAGCAGCGTCCTGGTCGGCGGCGCCACCGCCGAAAACGTCGACTACTCCGACGTCATCAACAAGTGGCTGCCCCTCGTCCTCGCCTTCGTCCTCGGGCTGAGCTTCCTGCTGCTGATCCTGGTGTTCCGTTCCTTGGTCCTCTCCGCGACCGCCGTGGTCCTGAACCTGCTCTCGGTCGGCGCGGCGTACGGCCTGCTCGTCCTGGTGTTCCAGCACGGGATCGGGGCCGGACTGCTCGGCCTGCAGCGGGTCGAACGCGTCGAAGCCTGGGTGCCGATCTTCCTGTTCTCGGTGCTGTTCGCGCTCTCGATGGACTACCACGTCTTCCTGCTCAGCAGGATTCGAGAACGCTACGCAGAGACCGGGGACACCAACCAGGCCGTCGTGCACGGCATCGCAGCCACCGGACGGATCATCACCGGCGCCGCGCTGATCATCGTGGTCGTCTTCGCCGGCTTCGCTGCCGGCCAGCTGGTCATGTTCCAGCAGATGGGGTTCGGTGTAGGCGTCGCCCTGCTTGTCGACGCCACCCTCATCCGGATGGTCGTCGTCCCCGCCGCGATGGCGCTCCTCGGACGCTGGAACTGGTACCTGCCCACGTGGCTGAGCTGGCTGCCCGAACTGCACGTCGAGGGCGATCCCGCCCTCCGGCCCACTGCCGGCGGCAGCCACGGACAGCCCCGACCGGTCCGGCCGGCGACCGCCGTCCTGAGGAGCTGAGCATCACGATCGACATGACCACCCGGCACACCGTCACACGCACCTGGCTGCTCTGGCTCGTCGGCGCGTTCGCCTTGCCCATCGCCGGGCTGGCCGGCGCCGCCGTCGTCGGCCGCGTGGACTACGCAGCGCCGACGGGGCGATGGAGCCACTGCCCGTCCCCCAACCCTGAGCGCTGATCTGCCCCAGTCTTCGTGCTCGCCGCAACCCTGGTGCTGTTGAATCCCCCTGGTGCCGTCGAAGCTCGCTGGTGCCGTCGAAGCTCGAACACCAGATCGCCAAGTGCGCTCTGAAGTGGGTGCGCTCCGGCGAACACCGCTGCTTGCCCCACGGCTGACCACGACACCCACCACAGAACGGAGCGTCACCATGTGCCGAGCAGTCCGCTGCAAGACCTGCGGCAAGACCACGTGGGCCGGCTGCGGCCAGCACGTTGATCAGGTCATGGCCAGCGTCCCTCGCGAGGACCGCTGCCCCGGGCACCCGAAGGCCGAACGCGCCGGGGGCGGCGTGCTCAGCAGGCTGTTCGGGCGCCGCTGACCTGACGGTCGGTGGAACGCGCCGGCGCCCGGGACTGGAAGTCCCAGGGCGCCGGTGAATGCGTCGCGATCAGAAGGGATCAGCCTCGCGTCCTGAGCCACACGTCCTTGCCTGCCGTCCCGAAGGCGGCCGTGTCGACGGTGTCGGTGTGCAGGGCGCCCCAGCTGCCGCTGGAGAAGTAACCCAGCGAGACGATGCCCGGGTAGCTGCGCGCCTGGCTCGGAATGGCCTTGAGCCAGTCCGCGCGGCGGGGGTCGTCGATGCAGCCGTACTCACCCAGGCCGAAAGGCAGCTTCTTGGCGGTCACGTCGACCGGGTCAAGCAGGCCGCCCCGGATGGAGTTGTAGAAGGGCGCGACCATCTGGCCGAAGCTGCGCCAGCTGGTCGGCTTGTGGTTGTAGGGGTCCCACATGATGATGTTGACGTAGCCGGGGCCGGGCCAGAGTTGCTGCAGGGACCAGGCCTTGCTGGGGTCCGAGGCGGTCCAGCCCGAGACCGTCCAGGCCCACACCACGTTCGTGACGCCGCGGGCGCGGAATCGGTCGACGATGTGGCGGTAGGCCGCGGCGTACTCGGCCCGGGTGCCGGCGGCCGCCCGGATCTTGGCGGTGCCGCCGATGTCGGGGCGGTCGTCCATCTCGGGGTCGAGGTCGACGATGAACTTGTACGGGGTGGCCTTGGCCTTGGCCGCCACCGCGTCGAGATAGCGGTCGAGCGAGCCGTTGATGACCTGCCGATAGGTCCAGGTCTTCTGACTGGCGCCGCTGCGGTCGGTCGAGGACGCCCCCGGCGCCGGTTGCAGGGCCGAGTCATAGCCGCCGTCGTAGGAGACGAACTCCCAGCCGATATGGATGGTCCGTCCCTCGGAAGCCTGGGACAGCATCGCCGACGACGGCCACATGTTGTTGGTGGCGTCGAAGTCCTTGAAGTGGTGGATCAGGTCGAACTTGCGCCCGATCTTGCTCTCCATCGTGCGGGGGTGCGCGCCGCCTGCCTCGTAGTAGCCGAACAGCGCGCCCGTGCCCTGCGCCGGCAGCACCCCGAGGTTCGTGGTGCTAGCAGGAGGAGTGGTGCTGGGAGGAGGGACCGTCGTCGCGAGCGGCGCGACGCTGACGTCGTCGACGAGGAAGGACTTGCCGGCGCCAAGGTCCCAGGCGAGGGCGTTGACGTCGATGCTGTCCCCCGAACGGGCGACCGCCAGGTCCACCGTGACCTGGTGCCAGAGCGTGTCGGTGGCCCAGTAGTAGCTCTGCTTGGTCGCCTTCAGCGCGTTGGCCGCGTCGAACTGGAGCAGGCGCAGCACCAGGGAGGTGTTGGCCTGGGACGCGCGCAGCCAGGCCGTCGCCCGGTAGGTCTGACCCGCGACCGTGCTGGCGACGCTGTTGGGCGCGTCGTTGAGGACCGTGGTGGCCGTGGCGGTTGAGGTGTTGGACACCCGGGCGGAGTAGCTGCCGGTGTGCCCGCCCGCGACCCGGGCCAGCGCCACGGGAGCGGTGCCGTCGTCCTTCGGGGTGGCGAGCCAGCCGCTGGTGCTTGTCTCGAACGTCCCGTTCGACACCTCTTCGGCTGCCGAGGCAGACGATGACAGGACGGCGCTGGTGGCGATCACGGCGGTCAGGGAGGTCAACATGGCCAGGCTCACGCGAAGGCGGTGGCCTCTGCTTGCCGCCGAAGACGAGGGCCGGGCGGCGGCGCGGTGGGCGCCTTGATCGGCCCGGTGCGCGGGCCTGGGCATTGCTGCCGTGGGGGCATGACGGAGCAAAGGGGGTCCTCTCCTCACGCCTACGAGGTGAGCTGTCGGGTTCGGGCGGGAGATGCCCGGCCGCGTGATGCGGCTTCACCCCTAGGTCGCGCTAGCGACCGTCATCTTGGTTCCCCCGCTCCTGCCGAGCGTTTTCGAGAGTGGGCCCGAGCGGGGCAGGATTCGGCGAGCCGCACGGAGCGCACGCCTTCTTGGGCGCGAGCGCTGTGAACACTAAGGTCCTCCCCCGCGGTACAGCAAGGTCGCAGGGACAATTTGACCATATGTTGAGGCCCGACTTGACCGGATTTTGAGGTAACGACACGCCGAGCTAACTCGCGGGGCGCTGAGGCGCGTGGGGCATGTGGGGCGCCAGCCGTCATCTTCGCGATGACGCGAGGCGGTGGCGGCGGTACAGGACGCCCAGCAGGCACACCGCCAGCCCGCCGAGGATCGAGGCCAGCGGCAGGGTCGCGATCAGGACGAGGCAGCCGAGCGCGCCGGTCGCCTGCCACGCCCTCGGATACCGCCGGTCGCCGGCGGTCTGCGTCCAGGCCGCGAGGTTGGCGACCAGGTAGTAGAGCAGGACTCCGAACGAGGAGAAGCCGATGGCGCCTCTCAGGTCGGCCACCGCGACGACGAGGCTCACCACCACGCCCAGGGCTGCCTCGGCGTGGTGCGGAACCCGGTGGCGGGGATGGACGGCTGCCAGCCATCGCGGCAGGTCGCCGTTGCGGGCCATCGCCAGGCTGGTCCGCCCGATGCCGGCGAGCAGGGCGAGCAATGCCCCCAGCGAGGCAGCCGCGCCGCCCACCCGCACGAGGGGTCCGGCCCAGCTCCAGGTACCGGCGTCCACGGCGGCCGCCAGCGGAGCGGCGGTCGCGGCGACGCCGTCGGCGCCGAGCACGGCCAGGATCGAGGCGGCGACCACGGCGTAGACGACCAGGGAGATGCCCAGGGCCGAGGCGATGGCACGCGGGATGGCGCGCCGGGGGTCCCTGACCTCCTCGCCCATCGTGGCGATGCGGGCGTAGCCGGCGAAGGCGAAGAACAGCAGCCCGGCCGACTGCAGGAGTCCATAGAGGCCGCCTTCACCGAGGACCTCGCCCCAGCCGCCGAGCCGGTCGGCCCGCGCCTGCCCACCCGCCAGGCTCGCCGCCACCACCACGGCCAGGGCCGCGAGCACCACCGTCACGATGACCCTGGCCAGCCTGGCCGTCGGGGTGACGCCCCGGTAGTTGACCGCCGCCAGCGCGAGCACCGCCGCCACCGCGACCGGACGCGCCCACCCGTCCGGCGCGGCGTAGGAGGCGAACGTCAGCGCCATCGCCGCGCAGCTGGCGGTCTTGCCGATCACGAAGCCCCAGCCGGCGAGAAAGCCGGGCCAGTCGCCCAGGCGCTCCCGGCCGTAGACATAGGTCCCGCCGGACGTGGGGTACCGCGCCGCCAGTTGCGCCGAGGAGGTGGCGTTGCAGAAGGCGACGAGCGCCGCGATCGCCAGCCCGACCAGCAGCCCGCCGCCGGCCGCCTGCGCGGCAGGGGTGAACGCGGCGAACACACCGGCGCCGATCATCGACCCCAGGCCGATCACCACGGCGTCGAACGTGCCGAGCCGCCGGGCCAGCTCGCCGCCTGCCGGAACGCCGCTCACGACAGGATGGGCCGGAGCGGGCAGCTCGGGCGCTCACACCAGACGGCCAGCACGGACTCCTCCTACCAGCTCACCTGCCGTGGCCAGCAGATCAAAGCGACGCGGGTAGAGCTCAGTGAAGTCTGACGCACACCTCGGCACCGGCGCCGCAGGTGATGGGATGGGGCCGTGACTGTTCCCCGGATGCATGCCGACGAGATCGAGGTCGATGATGGCCTCGTCCGCAGCCTGCTGGCCGAGCAGGCGCCTGGCTGGGCAGGGCTGCCGCTCATCCGGGTGCCCACGTGGGGAACCGATCACGTGATCTACCGGCTGGGTGAGCACCTGTCCGTGCGGCTGCCCAAGATCGGCTGGGCAGCCGCCCAGGGCGAGAAGGAGCAGCGGTGGCTGCCCGTGATCGCGGCTCAGGTGAGCGTCGAGGTCCCGGCGCCGCTGTTCCTCGGCCAACCGCAAGGCGGCTACCCCTACCGCTGGTACGTCTCGCCCTGGCTCGCGGGCGAGAACCCTCGGCCAGGCGACGACCTGATCTTGCTTGCCGGTGACCTGGCCGCCTTCGTGCTCGACCTGCAACGCCTCGACGTCACCGGCGCGCCTCGACCGACTGGCTCGGACCGAGGAGGGCCGCTGGCAGACGCCGACACCGCGACCCGGGAGCCTGCCGAGCGGCTGCGCGGCCAGACCGACGTCGACGCCCTGCTCGCCGCCTGGCAGGCAGGTGTGCAAGCGCCGGGCTGGGACGGCCCGCCCCGCTGGGTGCACGGCGACCTGATGGACGGAAACCTGCTGGTGCGGCATGGCCGGCTGGCCGCGGTCATCGACTGGGGCAGTTGCAAGGCGGGCGACCCGGCGATCGACCTGATCGCGGCGTGGAGCCTGTTCGACGAGGCGAGCCGGGCGGTCTTTCGCCAGCGACTCGGCTTCGTGGACCAGCCGATGTGGCTCCGCGGCAGGGCGTGGGCAGTCTCGGCCGCCGTCCAGGCGCTGCCGTACTACCGCGACACCAATCCCGACATCGTCGCCCGGTCCTGGCGCGTGGTGAACGCCGTGCTCGCCGACCTTCGATAGCGGCGAGGTGGCATGAGCGTGTGCCCGAACCTAGTAAAGGCAGAAGGGGTGGCCGGCGAGATCTGCATAGACCTGGTAAGCCCTGCACCTTGCCGTCCGTTGAGGAGCATTAGCGCCCCGTCGCTAGTTTGAATCGTCTAGTGGCTGCGACGATATAGACGGTCACGGGTTCTGCGCAGGGTCGCCTCTCATTACAGGAGGTCCCTAAGAAGTCCGTCAAAGGCCCAGGCGCGAAGGCGCCCTATCTGGATGAGGCAGAAGACCTAGACATTATGTCTATATACGGTCAGCTACCGCACAAGAGGCACCGGCCAGTAAGCGGGCCACGCATAGACAGATTACCTACAATGCACGCCTGTTGATAGACGGTCCTTGTTTACCGACTGTATTCCTGTGGGTGATGAGTTTCACTCAAATAGCAATGCCGCGTTCAAAGAACGCAACCCTTGGCATACTCCGACGGGCGCTCGCGCTGCTACCAACCCCGACCGTGTCTTGACCCTGAAGACCGGTCGGTTAGTTAACGGTCACAGGTAGGCGCAGTCGGACAACCGACGCGTTCGCCCTATGCCGTAAGGCGAAACCTGCTGGTGCACCATCCGAGCGAAGCGCTTGTAAGCGCCAGATAGAAGGTATGGGTGTGCTGCCACGCTTCAGTGTCAACTGATGGTGACAGATCCGAACTTGACGGGTACGGTCGGTGACGGTCGATACGAGAGGATTGCGATGAGAAGTGGCTTTATCAGTGGCAAGACGCGGCTTGTCCAGCCGCGCCTTGGCCCTGAGGATCCCATGCCCGTGTTTACCATTCCCAGCTGCGAAGCATCAAAAACACCTCCCCGGCAGTTGGCGTGCGCGTCCGCGTTCCCTCGGATTGCCGCCGGGCAACCCACCGTTTTGCGGTGCGCTTAGGCGACCGGCCAGTTCCAGTTGGACATAGTGAAGCACCCCCTCTGATTTGACAGGCGCAGATGACCGTTTATGAGATCGAGAGCTTCGCGCTCTTGGCGTTTCTAAGTCTGACCTATTCAGCGTCTCTTATGCGGATAGAGAAGCTCCGGCGAGTCGTCTCACTGGACCGAGTACCGGACATGCTGGGCGTTTGGACGTTTGCAGCCACCGTCACGCTGCCGCCAGCCTTGGTCGCTGCCTTTGTAGTGGTTGCCAACCTCGGGGAGTGGCCTTCTCGGAAGGCGTACAAGCATGGACGGCCAGCGAAGTATGCGGTGAGCACGGTGGCAACGGCGACCTGGTGTGTCACGGCCAGCGAAGTGGTGCACCGCTTACCAATGGCGATTGGCGTTCCACTTGGTGTGTTGACTTTTTGCGCTTTGAGCATTGGGTTCATCGCATTCGTGGTCTACGCGTCCGGTCAGGGCCACATCCTCGGATCGATGATGAGCGATCCAAAGGCGCACCTCATCGAGATCGGAACGCAGGGGATCGGCGCTGCACTAGGTGTGGGCATGCTCTACCTGCATCCCACCATCGCGGTCGGCGCTTTGGTACTGCTGTACGGCTTGCACCTCGCTTCGCTTCGTCACGTCGTCGAGGTCGAGGACGCTTTTGACCCGGTCACCGGGTTGTGGTCCGAAGAGGCGTGGATGGTGCAGGCGCAGCAGAGGCTGCATGACGTGTACGGTTCCGTCGCCCTGTTCATGATCGATCCGGATGAGGCGGGTCAGGAGGTGCGCATTCTGCAGACCATCGAGTCGGGCCTGCAACCCACAGACCTGCTGGGCCGTTACGGCTCCCGGCAGATTCTGGTGCTGATCCCGGTCGGCCTGCCTGAGGGCGGGCCGTTCTTGGCCACCGGATTCCGCAAGGACCTGGCCGCCGCCGGGGTGCGCGCGGCATTGGGCTGCGCGACCACAGCCGACGCCGAGCTAGAAGGCCTGCTGATCGAGGCGATGTCTGACCTGATGGGCCGGCGCGACGCGGCCGGCATCACCCGAAACTGGTAGCCCCAGGGCAGGGCTAGCTGCCTTCTAATCCTTGAACTGCCGATGCCAGCGTGCTTTGCAGTAACGCCAGGACCGCCGCGACGCCGGTGAGCCCCTCGGCCTGCGCCGCCTGGGTCCGGTCTCCCAGCTCGGAGACCAGGCCGGTGACTTGGCGCCGCTCGGCGGTGCTGAACGTGGAGATGTCGATCACCGACGTCGGCGCCGGTGAGGCCCCGACGGCAGACGTGGTGAACGCCCGGATCAGCTCGGCCACCGCTTGCGCCTGCTCGATCGTCAGCGTCCCGGTGGAGGCCGGCAGCATCGAGGCCAGCAACGACCGGTCCTCCGAGACGTCGATCTGAAACTGGGTGGCGTAGCTCAACACCACCTCCCGGGCGTCGACACCCAGGGCGTGCGCGGTGCCCTCGATGACCTCGCGCGACTTCGGCCAGCCCTTGACCTCGCCCTTGCTGATCTTGCCGAACGTCTGATACGGCACCGAACCGCCGGAGCGCTCCTGGAGCTGGCGCAGAGTCAAACCGGTGGCAAGCTTCTGCCGCACAAGCTCGGCGATGGGCACATGTCCCGAGGCTGAGTCAACCACTGCGTTATCGGCCCCTCTCGATGGGAAACGGCAGCGTGACCGCAGCCTCGCCAAGCCGCGCCTGGCGTCTACCGAAACGTAGAGGTAGCCGAACCCTCAAATGTCCCAATTCTCGGAAATACAACGCCGTAATTGTGATCATGACTGTCTGTCGACAGCCAAGACTTAGGAGTGTCAAGGAGCGCGAAGCACTCCACCGCTGAGCGCGAAGCACTCCACCGCTGAGGCGGTCATGGCGTGCCTGTCATCGAGTCAAAGGGGTCCATCATGACCAGTTGGCACTGGCCAGCCGCCTAAGACGGAGGTGATCCCGTCATGCGATGTCGCAGCCGCAACCCGCTGATCGCCGCATCAGCCCGGACTGAGCTCCCCGCATCAACCTGGCGGAGTCAGCCCCAGCAGAGGCAGAACGGGTGGCCGGCGGGATCTGCATAGACCTGGAATCCCTCGGCAGCGTCGAGGTTCTCAGCCGGCTTCAGCAGCCGGGCACCCAGCGAGAGGGCTTCCTCGTGCGCGGGGACAAGATCCTCCACCCACAGGTCGAGATGGATCTGCTGCGGCGTTCCGTCGGGCCACTCGGGCGCGACATGGTTCGGCGCGAACTGGACGGCGAGCCGGTAGTCGCCGTCCACCGACACGCGGTGCCACTCGTCGTCCTTGTCGACGGTCCCGCCCAGCAGCCCAGCCCAAAAGGAGCTGACAGCGTCTAGGTCGGCCGCGTCCAGGACGACGATCGTTCGAGAGATCTTCATGGAGCCATCCTCACGGAGTAGGCGTGACTGCAGCAAGCGGCTGCCCACGAGCCGATGTGACTGCGTGCAGGATGTGGGCAGTCTCGGCCGCCATCCAGGCGCTGCCGTCCTGCCGTGACGCGAACCCCGGTATCGTCGCCCAGTCCTGGCGCGTGGTGGGAGCCGACCTCGTAGACCTCGGGTGATGAATCTAGAGGTCTAGGACGCGCCGCAGACCCCGATCGATCTCGCGCAGCAGGGCCAAGGGCACAGTCCCGGCTGATTCGATGAGGTCCGTCTTGTTCAGGGTCACCACAGCAGTGACAACACGACGGAGTCGCGCGGCAGCCCGGTCGCCTTTGCGGGCAGGAATACGTTGCCGGGCATCGTCGCCAAGTCAGTGTTGGACGTGATCACCACAGCCAGCACCGTCGCCAGCCGGCTCGCGTTATAGGTGTCCGCCGAGATCACCAGCACGGGCCGGCGCTTGGCAGGACGGGATCCGACCGGCGCTCCCAGGTCTGCCCAGTAGACGTTCCCGCGCTTGATCACCACTCAGGGGTCGCAGCCAAAACCCGCCGGCCGGCGGCGACAGCCTGTTCGCCGGAGTCGTCGCGTCCGGCCAGTGCGGCGACGGCCTCGTCGATCTGATGGGTCAGCGATTCGGCGTCAAGTTCATCCAAGTAGCGGGCCGCCGCGCGGGTGAAAAACTCCGAACGACTCATACCTAGGTCGTGTGCTCGTCTGGACGCTCTCTCGAAGGTGTCATCGGGTATGGAGATCGCGGTCTTCATGAGCCGAGTATAACCGGGTATGACCACCGGCTCCCGTTACTCGCCGGCGTCGGAAGTGATGTGGAAGACGCCTATGGCCGCGAGCACGGCCGCCTCGACCGGACCTTTCTCGATGCCGAGCTCCGTCAACGGGCCCGAGCCGGCTTCGTGCTCCAGCAGGGCGAGCAGGACGTGCTCGGTTCCGACGTAGTTGTGCCCCAGTCGCAGCGCCTCGCGAAAGGTCAGCTCCAGTGCCTTGCGCGCGTCCGTGCCGTACGGGATGAGGTCGGGCACCGTGGCGGCCGGCGGCGGCAGCGTCGCCGTGCCCGCGGCTCGCACCGCCTCCAGGGTGACGCCCTGGGCGCGAAGGACCGATCCCGCGATCGCCTCGGGCTCGCTAAGCAGCCCCAGGACCAGGTGCTCGGTCAGGATCGTGTCGTTGCCGGCGGCTCGCGCCTCGTTCTGCGCGGCCATCACGACGTTGCGGGCCCGCTGGGTGAACCGGCTGAACCCCTGGCTGGCGTCGAGGTCCGGGGCCGTGGCCTTGGGCACGAACCGCTTCTGCGCCGCCTGCTTGGTGACTCCCATGCTCCGGCCGATGTCAGTCCAGGACGCGCCCGAACGCCGTGCCTGGTCGACGAAATGGCCGATCAGGTGGTCGGCCACCTCGTCGATGTGCTGCGCGGCGAGCACGGCGTCGGCGAGCTGGTCCAGTGGCTCCGATCGCGCCTTCTTGATGGCGGCGATCAGGTCGTCCAGCCGCACCGGGCTGCTCATCTGCGTCGGCTCTGCCCTGGAATCGCCCGTGGAATCGCCCGTGGAATCTGCCATTCGACAACCATAGGTTGACGTTTGATCGCCGTCAACCCTGGGTTGTCGTCATGCTTTCCCCGCGTCCGGCGAGGCGGGCTCAGCGTTGCTACGTCTGCCAGACGCCCCGATTATGAGCCAGCGTCATGCCCAACGGGCGCTATGACGACGGGTGAGCATGACGCGCGGACGTGGCTGCGTGCCTCGCGGCTGCGTGCCCCGCGGCTGCGTGCACCGCGACATGCGTGCCTCGCGGCTGCGTGCACCGCGTCATGCTCAACGGGCGCTATGACGACGCATGAGCATGACGCGCGGACGCCATGACGCGCGGGTGCGCAGCTGCGTGCACGGCACGAACTGATCGGCCGCTGGTGACTGGGCCTTAGGTCCCGCAGAACGTCGTGTAGGCGCCGAAGTCCTTCGGCGCGGGCGCGGCGTAGCGCTCCAGGCCCGGACGCTCGTCGAAGGGCGCGGTGACCGCCTCGAGCAGGCGTCCCAGCGGGTCGAGATCGCCCTGCACCCCGGCGGTGAGAGCCTCTTCGACCAGGTGATTGCGCGGGATGTAGGCGGGGTTCACCCGGTCCATGGCCGCCGCGTCTGGGGCGAGGGCAAGCCAGCGCCGCAGCCAGCCGTCCAGCGAGGCGAGGTCCAGGACCAGGCCGCGCACCGCCTCGGCATCGCCCCGAGCCGCCGAGCCCAGGCCGCGGAAGAACAGCGTGTAGTCGACGCGGTTGGCCTGCAGCAGGGCCAGCAGGTCATCGATCAGCGACGTCGCCTCGGCGTCCTCGACGCCGGCCGGCAGGCCGAGCTTGGCGCGCATGCCGGCCGACCACGCGGCGGAGTACCGCCCCCGGAACCGTTCGAGCGCCGGCACCGCGAGGGCGACCGCCTGCTCCTCGTCCTCAGCGAGCAGCGGCAGCAGCGCCTCGGCCAGCCGGGCAAGGTTCCACTCCGCGGCCAGGGGCTGATTGCGGTAGGCGTAGCGCCCGCCGAGGTCGATCGAGCTGAAGACGGTGGCCGGGTCGAAGGCGTCCAGAAAGGCGCACGGGCCGTAGTCGATGGTCTCACCCGAGATCGTCATGTTGTCGGTGTTCATGACGCCGTGGACAAATCCCAGCAGCATCCACTGGGCCACGAGCGAGGCCTGAACCGCGACCACCGCCTCGAACAGTTCCAGGTAACGGTCAGGGCCCTCGAGGGAGTCAGCGGCGTCGCCGTGGTGCCGGCTGATCGCATGGTCGGCCAGCCGGCGCAGCAGGTCGAGGTCCCCGGTCGCCGCGGCGTACTGGAAGCTGCCCACCCGCAGGTGGCTGCTGGCGACCCGGGCGAGCACCGCTCCCGGCAGCATGGTCTCGCGCTGCACCGCCCGGCCCGTCGCCACCACGGCAAGCGACCGGGTCGTCGGGACGCCGAGGGCGTGCATCGCCTCACTGACCAGGTACTCGCGCAGCATCGGCCCCACCGCGGCCAGGCCGTCGCCGCCACGGGCGAACGGAGTGCGTCCGGATCCCTTCAGGTGCAGGTCACGACGCCGGCCGCCGGGCGTGACGACCTCGCCCAGCAACAGGGCACGCCCGTCACCCAGGCGCGGCACGAACCCCCCGAACTGGTGCCCGGCGTACGCCTGAGCCACCGGGTTCGCTCCGTCGGGCACCAGGTTGCCCACCAGGAACCGCAAGCCGTCGGGGTCGCGCAACCAGCCGGGGTCCAGGCCCAGCTCGGCGGCCAGCGGCTCGTTGAGCACCAGCAGCCGCGGGTCCGGCGCCGGGTCGGCCTGCCACGGCAGGGCCAGCTCGCTCAGCTCGCGGGCGAAACGGTTCTCGATGTCGACTGTCGACACGGGTGCGACGCTCATCTGTCCCAGGTTACCTGCGGTGCGGGTGGTCCGCTCCGCACGCGCAGCGGCCTTACTCTCCGCTGGCGCGCCATGCGGAAGCGGACGCGGAGGGACCGGGCCGCGGGCAAGATGGGCCTCATGACCGGCGATCTCGGGAAACCAGTCTCCGTCGGGGAGGCGAAGGTGGTGGCCATCGAACGCGCTCCCGAGGACTTCCAGCAGCCGGTGGCGCCGAGCGTCCTGCTCGCCATCTGCCGGCGCGCTCTGGGCGACGGCGTGAGAGTCCGGCAGGTCGTCGAGATAGGCATCGGCACGTACAACAGCACCTACCGGGTCGACCTCGCCGACGGTGAGCCGGTGATCCTGCGGGTCGCTCCGGAGCCCTCGCGTCAGCCGCCTGGCGCGCGGGAGGCGATGCGCAACGAGTACGCGGCGCTGCCATTTCTGGCGCCTCTGGGCAGCCTGGTCCCCCGCACCCTGGCGGTTGACTTCACCCACCAACTGGTGAACCGCGACTACCTCGTCCAGACCAAGCTGGCGGGCGTGCCGGCGTCGCATCAGCTCGCTGCTCTCTCCCCGAGCGCGCTGCGGCGGCTTTACCGCGAGCTCGGTTCGGTCACCAGGACGATTCACGACGTCACCGGTCGCGCCTTCGGTCCGGTCGCCGGGCCGTCGCACGACACCTGGAGCTCGGCGCTCATCGCCGCATTCGAGCAGCTGGCCGAAGCGTTCACAGCTGCCGGCCTCGATCCCGATCCGGCTCACCGGATGATCGGCGCCTCGCGGCGCCATCGCGCCGAACTGGACGAGGTCACCGTCCCGGCGCTGCTGCACGGCGACCTGTGGACGCTCAACCTCCTCGTGGACAACGACCCCGACCGGCCCACGATCACCGGCGTGCTGGACTGCGACGCGGCCTCCTGGGGCGATCCGATGTCGGACTGGACGATCAACCGGGTGCTGTCGCGGCCGGGCGCCGAGGTGGACGCCTTCTGGCAGACCTATGGCCGCCCTGCCAGCGGCGAGACGGCATCAATCCGCGCCCTGCTCTACCGCGCTCGCAACGTCCTCGGCGCCAGGCTCGACATCCACCGGCGAGGCTTGAGCCTGACAGACATCCCACCGGTCCATTGGGACGTCACCGACGTCCTCACCGCCCTGGCGTAGTGAGCCGGTCAGCCGTCACCGCCAGCCGAGGGAGCCAGGCCACCGGTGGTGACAACGGTTTCACCGGCAGGCCCGAGCGTGACCGGGCCCACTCCCGAGCTCCCGTGCGCGGCGGGCATTCGCCTCCAGCGATTTCCCAGCCTGCGAATGAGAGAATGACGTGGTGACAGTCGATGCGACCGCTGAGGCCCGCGCGGTCGAACCGCCCAGGGCGGGCCGCCGGTTCAACGGCCTGTTCCCGGACAGCTTGTTGCGCCACCGCCAGCCCAAGTGGTGGCAAGAGGTCGCGCTCATCGGTTTCTGCTACTGGATCTACGGCCAGGTCCGCAACCTGGTGCCCGAGCAGGAGAGCATCGCCAACCGGCACGGCCGGGGCATCCAGCACCTGCAGGACGCCCTGCACCTGAACTTCGAGCTCTCGCTGAACCGTTTCGTGGCCGAGCACGAGCCGCTGGCTCAGGTGATGAACTACTACTACGCGACCCTGCACTTCGTGGTGACCATCGGCTGCCTGGTGTGGCTGTACGTGGCGTATCCGCGCATCTACCGCGGCGCCCGGACCGTGCTGTTCGCCACCTCGCTCATCGCGCTGGCCGGTTTCTACCTCTATCCGCTGACGCCGCCCCGGCTGCTGCCGCAGTACGGCTACATCGACACCGTGCTGAAGTTCAAGACCTGGGGCTCGCTGGCCGACCCCAAGATCGCAGAGCACTCCAACCAGTTCGCGGCGATGCCCAGCCTGCACTTCGGCTGGGCGCTGTGGTGCGGCGTGGTGATCTACCTGTGCGCCCGCCGGCCGTGGGTTCGCTGGCTCGGACTGGCCTACCCGTTGTGCACCCTGCTGGTCATCGTGGGCACCGCCAACCACTTCATCCTCGACGCCGTGGCGGGACTGGGGGTCTTCCTGCTCGGCGCCCTGGTGCAGTACCTGATCTCAGGTCGCAGCGCCTTCGCCGAAGCCCCGATCCCCCGGCACGCGGGCGCCGAACCCGAGCCGTCCGGCTCCCAGCCAGATCCTCAGTCCGGCGCCGAGCCGGCCTTGCGCGGCTCTCCGCCGGCGGGGTCGTAGAACACCGACTCGACCACCCGCCGGGCGCGGCGGGCGACCCGCCGGTAGTCATCGATCAACCGACCGGCCTCGACGCCGGGTTGATAGCCCAGCACCCGGCCGACCGCCTCCAGGACCCGGCCCGGCTTGGGCAGCTGATCGTCGGCCTTGTCCCGCACCAGCATGACCGCGTTGCGGATGCGGCCGGCCAGCCGCCAGGCCGCCTCGAGCGCGGCCGCGTCCTCGGCCCCCAGCTTGCCGGCGTCCACGGCGGCCTGCATGGCGGCCAGCGTCCCGGTGGTGCGCAGCCCCGCCACCTGGTCGCCCAGGCGCAACTGCAGCAGCTGCACCGTCCACTCGACGTCGGCCAACCCGCCCCGGCCGAGCTTGGTGTGGGTGTGCGGGTCGGCGCCCCGGGGCAGCCGCTCGGCGTCCACCCTGCCCTTGATCCGGCGGATCTCGGTCACCGCGGGGCCGGCCAGCCCGCCGGCGGGATAGCGGATCGGGTCGATCAGCGCGATGAACCGCTCCCCGAGCTCACGGTCACCGGCGCAGAACCGGGCCCGCAGCAACGCCTGCGCCTCCCACACCGAGGCCCAGCGCTGGTAGTACTCGGCATAGGAGTCCAGCGAGCGCACCAGGGCGCCGTTGCGGCCCTCCGGCCGCAGGTCGGCGTCCAACCGCAGCGGCGGGTCAGTCGACGGAGCGGCCAGCATCGCCCGCAGCCGCTCGGCGACCAGATGCGCCCGACGGCCGGCATCGGCGCCGGCGCTGAGATCGGAGAAGACGAACAGCACGTCGGCGTCGGAGCCGTAACCGAGTTCCCGGCCGCCCAGCCGGCCCATCGCTATCACCGTGAACCGCACGCCCACGTCAGCCAGCCCCTGCTCGGCGGCCACGCTCTGGTGGACCGAGCTGAGCGCCGCGGCCAGGGTGGCGTCAGCGAGTTCGCTGAGCGCGATGGCCACCTCGGTGTCGCTGAGCTGACCGAGCAGGTCGGCGAAGGCGATCCGCAGCAACTCGACCCGGCGCAACGAGCGGATCGCGTGCGCGGCCTGCGTCGAGTCGTTCTGACGGCGAGCGGCGGTGCCCATCAGCACCTCGAGTTCGGCCTGCCGGCGTGGCCGCAGCTGGTCATCGGCGGACAGCATCTGCAGCGCCTCCGGCGAGCGCACCAGCAGGTTGGCCACGTACCGGGAAGTGCCCAGCAGGGTCGCCAGCCGGGACGCCACCGCGCCCTCGTCGCGCAGCAGCCGCAGGAACCAGGAGGTGCCGCCCAAGGCGTCGGAGACCTGCCGGTAGGCCAGCAACCCGGCGTCCGGGTCGGGAGCGTCGGCAAGCTCGGACAGGATCACCGGCAGCAGCGCCCGCTGCAGCACCGCCCGCCGGGACAGCCCCGCGGTCAGCGCCTCGATGTGGCGCAGCGCGCCCTGGGGGTCGGTGTAGCCCAGCGCCTCCAGCCGTCGCCGGGCCTCGCCGGCGGTCAGCCGCAGCGCGTCGGCGGGAACCCGGGCGACCGCCTCCAGCAGCGGCCGGTAGAACAGTTTCTCGTGCAGCCGCCTGACCTCCCGGGCGTGCAGCGCCCATTCCGCGCGCCACACCGCCACCGCGTCCCCGCGGTTGTCGGGCCGAAAGCCGAGCGAGCGCGCCAGCCGCAGCACCGCCTCGGCGTCTTCGGGCACCAGATGGGTCCGGCGTAGCTTGACCAGCTGCAACCGGTGCTCGGTCGCTCGCAGGAACTGGTAGGCGTCGGCCAGGCTGACCGCGTCGTCCCGGCCGACGAAGCCGCCGTCGCGCAACGCCGCCAGCGCCGGCAGGGTCGCCCTGACCTGCAACGAGGGATCTGCCCGGCCGTGCACCAGCTGCAACAACTGCACGGCGAACTCGACGTCGCGCAGGCCGCCGCGGCCCAACTTGATCTCGCGTTCGACGAGGTCGGCGGGCAGGTGCTCGACGACCCGGCGGCGCATGGCCTGCACGTCGGTGACGAAGTCCGGGCGCTGGGAGGCCGTCCAGATCAGCGGTGACAGGGCCTGGACGTAGCGCTCGCCCAGCTCCAGGTCGCCGGCGATCGGCCTGGCCTTGAGCAGCGCCTGGAATTCCCAGGTCGAGGCCCAGCGCTTGTAGTAGGCCTCGTGGCTGGCAAGGGTGCGAACCAACGCCCCTGACTTGCCCTCCGGACGCAGCGCGGCGTCGACCTCCCAGGCCGCCTGCCCGCAGATCCGGATGGTGTCGGCGGCCAGCCTGGTGGCGGTGACCAGCGCCGCGTTCTCCTGATCTGCGCCGCCTGCGGCCCGGGTGGCCGCCGCTGCCTCGGGCTCGAACACGAAGACCACGTCGACGTCGGAGATGTAGTTCAGCTCGCGGCCGCCGGCCTTGCCCATCCCGATGACGGCCAGCCGGCAGCCGGCGGCGTCGGCGGGCAGGCCCGCTCGCGCGACGGCCAGCCCGGCGCTCAGGACGAAGCCGGCCAGGTCGGCCAGCGCCTCGGTGACCTCCTGCAGGCTCAGCTCGCTGGCCAGGTCGCGGGCGGCGACCAGCAGCAGCTCGCGCCGGTAGGCCGCCCGCAACGCGCGCACCGCGGCTGGACCGGTCACCGTGGCGGGCGTGCCGGCGGTGCCGGTCACTGGATCAGCCGCGCAGGCGCCGACGGCGTCGGCCAGCCGGCCAGCGGCTGACTCGACGCTGGGCAGTTCGGCCGCGGCGCCGCGCAGGATCAGCGCGTCCTGAGGATGGGCGCACAGGTGCTCAGCCAGCGCCAGCGAGGCGCCCAGCACCCCCAGCAGCCTGGTCCTGAACTCCGCCGAATCGCGCAGCTCGGCCATGATCTGCGGGCCGGCGTCGGTGGCGGCCAGCTCGGCCAGCATCGCCAGCGCCTGGTCGGGCGCTGCCGCACGCCCCAGCGCCGAGAGCACCGCCGCCGCGGCCGGATCGCTGGCCTCGTTGCGCTCGGTGTCCCACAACCGCAGGGCCGGCGTGGTCAGCAGCCCGCCTGCCCGCACCGGATCAGCGAAGCCGGCCCTTGCCAGCCGCGCGGTCAGCCGGCCGGTCGGCGGCGCCGCCGGGACGCCTTGCCTCGGGTGCGTCGGCCCGGGGCTGGTCGCCTGCGGATGCGTCTCAGTGCCCGGGGGGTGGCTCACGCGAGGCCCGCATCTCGGCCGCCAGCGCCGCCCGGATCGCGGCGGCGTCGGTGATCGGCCCGGCGGTCGTGGTCACCGGTCCGGCCCCTGCCATCGGCAGCAACCGCGGCCCGGCGGCGACAGCCGGTCCGGCCGCCGTCGGGTCAGCCGCCAATGCGACGAAGGCAGCGACCACCGGCTGCCAGGCCTCGATGATGTCCGGTTGCGCCCGGGCGCTGCGCTCGAGGATGGCGGGCACGTCATAGCCCTGCAACGCTTCGGCGTCCTGCCGGGCCCACAGCGCCACGATCTCGGGCGTGGTCTCGATATGGAACTGCAGGCCCCACGCCAACCGGCCCATCCGAAAGGCCTGGACCTCGCATACCGGCGAGGCCGCCAGCAGCACCGCGCCGGGTGGCAGGTCGCTGACCTCATCGACATGCCACTGCAGGACGTCCGGTGTGATCGGCAGCTCGCGGAACAACGGGTCATCAGCGGCGGCCTGCCGCTTGGCGACCAGCTGCGCGCCGTACTCAGGCGTCTCGGCGGCGCTCACCCGGCCTCCGGTGGCCGCCGCCAGCAGCTGGGCGCCCAGGCAGATACCCAGGGTGGGCAGCTCGGTCCGGACCGCCTCGGCCAGCAGCGCGCGCAGCTGCGGCAGCCACGGGGCTTGCTCATCGTCGTAGGCGCCCATGCCGCCGCCGAGCACCACCAGGGCCGAGTGACCGGCCAGCTCAGCCGGCAGCGGCTGGCCGGTGGCCGGTGAGCACATCACCAGCTCCGCGCCGGCCTCGCGCAGCCAGCCCTCGAGCAGCCCGATCGGCGCGCTCAGGTCGTTCTCGATCACCAGGATCGGGGCGAGCGCGGGACCCTCGGACGCGTCAGCTGCCATGCCTGCAGGTTACTGACCCGGTCCGGTCCCCCGCGCGGGCAGCGCCGCATCCGTTGCGGCAGCCTGCTGGCGCAGGTACTCCGCGCAGCTGGGCAGCCCGGAAATCGTGATGGCGTCATTGAAGGTGTACGCGTTCACGGCGCCACCGAGCCGCGCCGCCAGCCGGGTGATCGGCGTGTCGTACTTCTGCGCCAGGTAGCGGTAGTTTGCGCGCGCCTGGGCGAAGTTGTGGACCGAGCTCTTGGCGTGCGGGTAATGGACCGAGCTGGCCGACCGGTTGAGGGTGAACCGCACGCCGTCGCGGTGCAGCCGGTACCCGAGGTCGATGTCCTCCCCGCCCCAGCTGCGGAAGTTCTCGTCGAACCCTCCGACCGACCTCAGCCGGTCCGTGGGCGCTGAGACGTTGCAGGTCCAGTAGAGCACCCAGGGCGCGGGCAACCGGCTCAGGTCATCGCCGTGCCTGGCGTAGAAAGGCTCGCGGATGTCGGCCCACCGCCGGGTGCGGCGCATCGACTCGATGCAGGCGTCCGGGTCGGAGAAGTCCAAGGCCTGCAGCATCTCCTCGGCGTCGGAGCTGTCGTTGTCGAAGCCGTAGACGTAGCCGAGGACCGCGACCGGCCCGTCGGCTTGCCGGTGGCTGTCCAGATGCGCCCGCAGGCAGCCCGAACCCAGCACCACCCCCGAGTCCACGAAGACGCACACCTCGCCGCCGGCGTGGGCGATCCCGACATTGCGGGCCTGCGCCACCCGCCAACCCTCATCAGGCTGGAAGAAATACCGCACATCCAGGCGATCCCGATACCCCCGCGCCAGCTCAGCCGTCCCGTCGCTGGAGCCGTCATCGACCACCAGCACCTCGAAAGCGTCCCTGCCCAGG